>CBFGLD010000036.1:0-20228 GCA_965649495.1 uncultured Flavihumibacter sp.
TTCCTGGGGCTGTTAATCATTTCAAAAAAATCTTCCGCAGCATAAACTATTCGCGGAAAAAATACGTTCTTAAAGGTGTATAACTACGATGCCATCCATGCTCTGAATGGGTGGCATTGTCGTCTCCTAACCTTAAAAAGAAGACCATGAACGATACGATACGGATGACCAAGCAGAGGCGTTGGAGTGAATCAAAAGCACATTCGAGCTGGCAGATCTTTAAAATAATGGCTGAGTTTGTGGATGGATTTGAAGCATTGGCAAAAATCGGTCCCTGCATATCCATTTTTGGTTCGGCGCGAACCCAGCCCGGTCATGCCGCCTATGAACTGACCGTTGACGTTTCCCAGAAATTGGCAGAAGAAGGATTTGGTATCATCAGCGGGGGAGGACCCGGTATTATGGAAGCGGCCAATAAAGGCGCCCAGTTGGGGGGCGGTAAATCCGTGGGACTGAATATTGAATTGCCCTTTGAGCAGCATGCCAATCCTTATATAGACCGCGATGCCAACCTCAACTTCGAATATTTCTTTGTGCGTAAGACCATGTTTACCAAATATTCACAGGGTTTTGTGATGATGCCGGGCGGATTTGGAACCATGGATGAATTCTTTGAAGTGGCTACCTTGATCCAAACCGGAAAAATGTTGCAGGTACCCCTGATCCTGGTGGGAAGGGAATACTGGAAAGGTCTGACAGAGTGGTTCCAGCACACCATGCTCAAAGAAGCGTATATTTCTCCGGAAGACCTGGAATTGTTGAAAGTAGTGGATACAGCAGAGGAAGTGGCCGAGCATGTTTTACATTTTTATAGTAAACATCCCCTGCAGCCCAATTTCTAAGACAGGGGTTAAAAATGGGTGGATGGGTGTATTTTTGCCGGAAAGCTTTGATATTGGAACTGATCAGTGAAGCCGTTAATCAATATGCGGAAAGGTACAGCTCCCCGGAAAATACCCTGCTGGAACAACTGGCAGCCGAAACCCGCGGGGTGCATGCACAGGCACATATGATGAGTGGCCACCTGCAGGGGAGATTGCTAGCGATGATCAGCAAGTTGGTGAGGCCGGCATACATCCTGGAGATCGGTACGTTTACGGGATACAGTGCGCTCTGCCTGGCGGAGGGGCTTCAGGAAAATGGCCAGTTGCATACCATCGAGCTCAGAGCGGAGGAAGCCGCCATCGCCACCAAATATTTTAAAACATCTGCTTATGCAGATCAAATATTCTTGCACCAGGGAGAGGCAGGAACCATCATTCCAACCCTTGACCGGCAGTGGGACCTGGTTTTTATTGATGCCGATAAAACGGGCTATATAGAATATTACGAACAGGTTCTGCCGTTGTTACGCAGGGGTGGATTGATTATTGTTGATAATGTGCTCTTTCATGGGCAGGTATTGGAAACTCCTGTCACAGGGAAAAGCGCCAGGGCGGTACAGGCCTTCAATGACCATGTCAAAAACGATGACCGTACCGAAAAGGTGATGCTTACCCTTCGTGATGGGTTGTTAATGATGCTGAAAAAATAAAATATCTTATGATCCGCACGTTGATAATTGCTTTGGGGTTATTCCTTGCATTCCCGGGTTGGGCACAACAAAATCCGGCCGTTCTGGAATACATAAATGCCTACAGGCAGGTAGCCATCGATGAGATGCTTCGTACCGGGGTTCCAGCCGCTATCAAACTGGCCCAGGGAATTCATGAAACGGAAGCGGGAAGGAGTGAACTGGTGATGAAATCCAACAATCATTTTGGTATAAAATGCAAGAGCAGCTGGCAGGGGGGAAAGGTGTATCATGATGATGATGCCCGTGGTGAATGCTTCCGCAGTTACGGTGCCGCCCTGGATTCTTACCGCGATCATTCCAATTTTCTTCGTTCCAACCAGCGTTACGCATTTTTATTCCGCCTCGATCCCGCTGATTATAAAGGTTGGGCCTATGGGCTGAAGCAGGCAGGCTATGCCACCAACATCAAATACTCCCAGTTGCTGATAAAACTGATCGAAACATACGATCTGCAACAATATAGTCTGATTGCATTGGGTAAACTGCCAGCACCGGCGGAAATACTGACCGGTATCCGCCCGCCTTTAGAGACAATTCCATCGCAGGAGGTGTATCCCCGTCCCACTTATCCAGCCGGGCCCTTTAAAATAAACGATTCGAAAGTCATTTATGTGAAGGCAGGCACCTCACTCTTAGCTGTAGCCGAAGAACATCGGGTTTCTTTATCGAAACTTTTAGAGTATAACGATATGACTCCCGGTGAGGGAGATATCCTTGCAGCGGACCAATTGGTATTCCTGCAACGTAAACGCAAAACCGGTTCCAATGTTTTTGCAACAGTGGCGCCGGGTCAAACCCTGTATGATATTGCCCAACAGGAAGGCGTTCGCTATGAATCGATCCTGGACATGAATCATCTGGCAGCTGGAATAGAACCGGCTGGCGGAGAAAAAATTTACCTCCGGGAGAAAGCACCCCGTAAGCCCCGGCTGGCAGGTTCCGGAGAACAGCCGATGGTTCTGCAAGCGGCTATGGTAACAACCGAACCCGTGGTAACAACCGAACCGGTGGTAACGGCCAACCGTACCACACATGTGGTTAAAAGCCGGGAGACCCTTTATGGCATCAGCAAGAGATACGGCGTAACACAGGAAAAGATCCGGGAATGGAATAAGCTGGACGGCGTGTCGCTTAGAACCGGGCAACAATTAATCATATACACTAATTGATATGTCGCTCATTCAATTAAGGGACAAAGTATTTGAACCCTATCTGACGGCCGAAGAGATCAACGGGCAGGTTCAAAGACTGGCTGCCGAAATCAACACTGCCTACAAGGATAAGAAACCACTTTTCATAGCCATCCTGAACGGGTCATTCATGTTTGCTTCCGACCTGTTCAAGGCTGTAAATATTGAGGCGGAGATTTGTTTCATCAAACTGGCTTCTTACAAAGGCACCAAGTCCACCGGTCAGGTAATAACCGCTATCGGGCTGGATACAGACATCCACGACCGGCACGTGATCATTATTGAAGATATTGTTGACACGGGCAAGACCCTGAATGAATTCCTCCCCCAGCTTCGCCATCAGCAACCGGCATCTTTGGAATTGGCTGTCTTGTTGCATAAACCGGATGCCACGGAATATCCGGTCCCCATCAAATACCTGGGATTCAGCATACCCAATAAGTTTGTGCTGGGCTACGGCCTCGATTACGATGGCCTGGGCCGGAACATCCCCGAGATTTACCAGTTACGTGAAGCGTGAAAGACAAACCCCTCTTGACAATGCAGGCCAAATGAAGTATCTTTCGGTTTGAAACAAGGACCCTGAAAACTGCGATTGCCATATTATGTTTGGTATTTGCGTCTATTTTTACCCAGGCCCAATTTTACTTAAGGGGTGAAATTAAGGACGAGGCAGGTAAAGCATTGTCCAATGTTAAAATGATGCTGCATGCCACGGGGTATCTTTATTATTCCGGCACTTACGGCGGCTTCGGCATTACTTCTTCCCAAATCAGGGATTCGGCAACTTTAAGTCTGGAAGGCTACCAGCCAATTACCATCTTGCTGGATAGTCGCCGCGAGAACCAGATAACGATGAAACTGGTTCCTCAAAAAATCAAAAAGCAGGAAAAGCGACTCATGTCCGTCACGCGTGGCCTCACGGACAATGAAAGAAACAACCGCACCATTGGTGGTGAAACATACAGTAGCCTCGTGGAAAATGATTTTATGGACCCGAACCGGTTTCCGAGTACCGATTTTGCCATCAATACCGATAAGGCTTCTTATAGTAATATCCGGCGGTTCCTGAATATGGGCAATAATGTTCCTCATGATGCGGTCCGTATTGAAGAGATGTTGAATTATTTTGATCTCCGGAATGAAAAGCCGGAAGGTGACCAGGTTTTCCGGCTCAACAGCAGGTTGTCTTCCTGCCCCTGGCAGCCTGCAAACAAATTATTGTTTGTTAAAGCCTCCGCCCGCAAAGTGGACCTCAGCACCGTTGCCCCCAGTAACCTCGTTTTTCTGATTGACATATCCGGGTCTATGGATATGCCGAACCGCCTGCCTTTGCTCAAAGCCGCATTTAAGCTAATGGTAGACAACCTCCGCCCGATCGATACGGTTTCCATCGTTATCTATGGCGGTGCAGTAGGGGTGTGGCTGAACCCCACATCAGGAGCGGAAAAAGAAAAGATACATAAAGCCATAGAGGGACTGGAACCCGGAGGTGCTACCGCCGGGGAATCGGGTATACGGGTAGCTTACCGCGTAGCCCAGAGTCATTACATAACTGGTGGAAATAACAGGGTGATCCTGGCTACAGACGGCGATTTTAATGTTGGACAAACCAGTGAAGAAGACCTGGAAAGGCTCATCACCCAGCAAAGACAAAAGGGAATTTACCTTACCTGCCTGGGAGTGGGTATGGGTAACTATAAGGATTCTAAACTGGAAGTTCTGGCCAAAAAGGGAAACGGTAATTTCTCCTATCTCGACAATGAAAAAGAAGCCGAGAAGGTCCTGGTGAAAGAACTGACACAAACCATGTATGCGGTAGCCGATGATGCCTTATTGCATGTGCATTTTAAACCCGGCACCGTTTCCGGGTATCGCTTAATCGGGTATGATAATAAAGTAACGGCCATCAGTGATACTTCCAGCATTCTGGAAGGTGGTGAACTTGGATCGGGACATACGTTGATGGCTATATTTGAGCTGACACCCGGCGCATCAGGTGCCATCAGCGGTGATAGTCTTGCCGAAGTGTCGCTCAGTTACCGCTTGCCGGGTGATAGCGTGAAAAAGGAATTGATCTATGAAATTGGCACGGAGGAAACGATTTTTGATGCCCTTCCGGAAGAATACCGCCTTGCCGCGGGTCTTGTCATGTTTGGATCCTTACTGAAAGAATCGAAATATACCAGGCATATCAACTGGACAGATGTAAGTAACCTGGTACTGCCCGTAGCACCGGCTGAAGATTACCTCAAACAGGAGTTCCTGGGATTGGTGGAAAAAGCCAAAAAAATCTATTACAAGGGTAAACCCACACGCTTAAGAAGCATATTTCGTTAGCGCGGGCTCTTCCGTTTGGGCATTGGTTCTGTTTACAAAATACATATCGATATCGCCAATGTTTTTAGCCGATATTTTTCCCCGGTAACTGCATTCGTATTCATCTTTAATGAGTTTGTAAAGATTTTCGGAAACATTCACTTTTCCCGCTTCACCCGCACTTTCCATTCTGCTTGCAATATTGACAGTACTGCCCCAGATATCGTAAGCATACTTTTTCTTACCCACCACGCCGGCAACTACGGGTCCAACGTGAATACCTATTCGAAGTTCCCAGGCCGGCAAACCATTCAACGCTCTTTTTTCATTCCAGCTTTCCATGAAATCCAGGATGTCAAAGCTGGCATTAACGATATTGAATACATGGTTGGGGTCGGCCGAAGGTATGCCTCCCGCGCACATATAGGAGTCACCGATGGTTTTGATCTTTTCCAGGTGATTCTTTTCAATAATATCATCAAATGCCATGAAACATTCGTTCAGTGCGGCTACCACTTCCTGGGGTGATAAAGCATCCGCCATACGCGTGAACCCTTTGAAATCGGTGAACAGTACCGAAACCTGCTCAAAATACTTGGGCGTGGCATTCCCCTCTTTTTGCAACTCACCTGCCACTTCCGCCGGCAGGATGTTCAGTAAAAGGTTTTCAATTTCCAGTTTCTGGTGGTCCAACAATTTGTTGGTGGCAATCTTATTCCGGTAGTCCCGGTAAAGTATGGCGATAATAAGGAATACCAGTCCAAGACCAGCTATGAGGCCATTTTTGGTAAGTCTTTGCCGGTTAAGTTCCAGCTCCTGCAGGTTCTTGTCCTTGGTGAGCAGGTCGATCTGTTTTTCCTTAATGCCGACTTCGTATTTTATCTGCATGCTATCGGCTGCATATTTATACAGGCTATCAGCCAGTTTCGAAGACATGGTACTGAAAAGGTAAGCATTGCGGAAATCCTTCTCCTGGTAATAAATGTCGGACAGATTTTTATACGCATTTTTCAATTCCGGGCCGGCTTTGATCTCCTCTGCCAGGTCTCCTGCATTATCAAAATAAGATTTGGCTTTGGTGAATTGTCCCTTTGTCGTATACAGTTGACCGATAGATAAGGAAACCTGGGCCATAAATAGTTTGGAGCCGATTTCGGTGGACTTTTGCAAAGCTTCTTCGTGATATTTAAGGGCCAGATCGATTTGTCCCTTCCTGGAATAGATCCTTCCAATATTATTTAAGACGTAGGGGAGGATCTCATCATTGGGGTCCAGCACTTCCTTTGCCTTAAAACTGTTATATAGTGCAGCGGAGTCGTTGCCTTTTTCAAAATAGATCTCACCAATATTAACATAGGAGAGCCCCATATTAGCATTGTCATGTAATTTTTCTGCCAATTTCAATCCCCGGTTCAGGTAATCAATAGCAAGGTCATGTGTATTTGGCTTGGCCATATAAATAAGACCAATATTGTTCAGTGCCGTTATCATCCTGGGGGTATCCTTTGTTTTTTGAGAGGCTTCATAGGACCGGAAAAAATAGTCCATTGCCTTGGAAAGATTACCCAGGTTATAATTAATGGAGCCCAGATTATTGAGGATATTAGCCAGGCCGGATTCATCCTTGATCCGGGTGTAAATCTCACGGGATTGAGACCAGTACTCTTCCGCTTTCAGGTATTCACTTTTAATGAAATGATAAAGTCCCACATTCTTAAGTGCCAGTGCCTTTCCTTTTGGATAGCGGATCTTGTCCGATAGTTCAATAGCCTGCTTACCGTATGCCAAACCTTCTTCTGTTTGGTATTCTAACCCGCTGATCTGGTTCAGTAAATTGACTTTATTACTGTCTTCCTTTTGAGTAAGCAAGATTTTTTTTAAACTATCCAGCTGGGAATCCTGCGCTGTCGACACACTATGCATCGCTACACTCAAAATCAGCAACAAAGAACAGGATAACTTCATCAGGTCAGGTTTTAGTTTTCAAAATATACAAAAAAATGCAATGGGTAGGGAAAAGAAAATGAGGGATGGTTCCCTCATTTTCTGAATTGTTTATCACTGTTTAATGAATTTGTACACTTTATTATTTACCCCATTACGGATGGTTACAAAATAGGTGCTGTTTCCAAGGTTTCCTATTTCTAAGGTAATCCTGCGCTCCGATGTTTTTCGGATACCCGCAGGTTTCACCTGCCTTCCAAGTATATCCAACACCATTATATTCTTTTCCGTTACATCCCTGAAGTCGCCTTCCAGTGTTACCTGACTGCTGGCAGGATTGGGATACAACATTGTTTTAGCTGGCATCTCTTCCATGGATCTTGCCAGATCAGCATTGATCCTCAGCGGCCCGGAACTGTTACACTTGTTGGATGTGGAACTGGCATCGCTGGTGGCGCTTGACTTCTTATTCTTTTCTATACTGGACAAATACCAGGTGATTTTTTCTCCATTGAATAGAATAACAAACTCATGGGAACCCGGCAGGAATTCTACAGGGGGTTCTCCGGAATATGCAGCACCAGGTGATACTATTATTTTGTTGTCATCCCCTAATGGGACATATACCGGCACATCATTGAAATTCTGGTAGGCATACCTTGCTAGATAGGAATATGGACTGCCGGCATCTGTGATGGGTTCAATACAGATCAGGACGGGTTTAACTGCCCGGGTATTTCCTCCACTTGGATTTACGTACAGGACAGCTTTGTTATGAACCGTATCATAGTTGATAAATACCGACTGGTTGCTGGAGTTGACAAGGTTGCCGGTGTTGATATCCCTGCGTACCAGGTATTTACCGGCAGGCATATTACTGGCCAATGGCGTGCCCGAAGTAGTAACATATCTATTATCCGTGATCCGGTCGCCGGTGGCCAGGCCCGTAACTGTTGAAGCAAACGTTGGTAATGTTTCTCCCTTATTGAAATAATAAAGGTCTGGATTCATCGTAGCGGTAAGTATACCTTTTGAAACAGTGAACAGGCCATTATTAGCAGGATCACCCATAGCAGGGTTTACCTCGTAATTGTCCGGATCCGTAAACACAGGCTTGATGGAATGGCTGCCAATGGGATAGATTGGCCCTGACAGTAGCTGGTTGCTGGCATTCCGAACCTCGAAACTTATGCCTGACGGGAAGATGGAAGCATCGTCCTGCACATCTGTTTCTGGATTCACCTGGTATACAGAAACCGTAGCAGTAAAGCCGGGTGCTGGTAATTCCTGACCGTAGACAAGCTGTTTATCATCTGCTTTCACGGAGAGGGTCGCTTTATTGACAGTCAGATTTCCAGGCAGGTATTCAATAATAAAATTATCACCCTGGCTGGGCAGATAGGCACCTGGTATGATTTGATGCGCATCCCCATTGGTGGCTGTCAGACCCGTGATGGTGTTGATGGATATATAACCCAGGACATATCCCCTGTCTATATCCGAAGCATCCAGGATGACTACGGTTCCCGAATTGGACCCGTTCGCAAACAGTGTAGTGTTTACGAGTGCCACATCAACTCCATTAGCCCTGACAACGCCGTTACTGATTTCGGATTCGGTATCCTCAATCACATTAGCGCGTACTACCCCATTGAGTTCCGTAAAATTAATATCGGCAAATGGATAAACGGCGTTTTCATATACAACATTCGCTCGCGTAACTCCAATGCGGTTTTCAAACGTGATGTAATTGGCCCTGGTTACACCATTGGCCCTGGTTACTCCGTTTACAGTAAGCCCGCTTCCGGAAACCGGGATATTATCAACGATGGCAAATCCATTGATTATGGTATTGGCATCCACAATAGCATTGGCCCTCACCACACCATTTGTATTAGCCCTTACCACGCCGTTTTCATATGGAATACCATTGGCATCGGAAATCTGCAGGTTGGCAACCCGGTTAAGATGGTCATAGAAAGCCTGGGCGATAACATTAGCTCTTACTACACCGTTGGCCCTTACTACTCCATTGGCCCTTACCACGCCATTTTCGAATGTTACCGTGGTAAGTGTAGCAAGGTTTAAAAGGTTGGTAAGATCCAGGTCTTTTGCCAGAGCATATCCGTCGGCCATATAAAGATTATGTTCAGCCTTCACTGCATCCAAAACCGTCGCATCCACATCTGCCACTTCCGGGATGTACTTGAACGTTACAGGCGGAAGATCCTGTCCATATGTTATGACCTGATCCTCGGGCTGTATGGTCAATTTTAGTTTTTCAACAGTAAGGATACCATTCACAAAACGGTAATCGAACCTCTTAGCATATTCCAGTGGGATGGGATCAAACCCTTCAATACTTACGTTGATGGAAATAGGGGTTCCCACCGGGCTGGTTTTTGTTGCAGAGGTGGTAAGGATAACAGTGGAAATATCCGGGGCACCTTCAATGGTGGAAGGTTTGGTCAGACCCAGTTCCCGCAAGGTTAGTCCACCCGGCAAGGGCTCGTTCAGGTTGACAGGATTGGGATCATCTCCAATCAATAATTCATACTCATATACTTCAGGTAATGGCGCCGCATACTTTTTGGAATAGGACTTTGCCCGGAGGGTTATCGGTGTTCGGGCAACATCCAGAATATTGATCACATTGGAGCACCCGCCATCGAGTCCTGCCTCACTAACCGAAGGGTTACATACCCTTACTTCCGGGTTTCCTTCAAAAGCCGGGATGATGGCGGTAAGTGTTTTGTTCTCCAGGTCTACGATGGTCTCATACTTCACTCCATTGATCTCCAGTTGGGAACCTTCCACCAGGTAGTTGCCGGCAGCTACCACTGTGATTTCTATCGTATTCTCGGGTGTGGTTTCCGATGTCAGGGAAACGATCTCTGTAATGACCGGTTTTGGATTGGCCTCAGTAAGCAGGGTCTTGTAGGCATCCAGGTATCCATATCCGCTCTTGATATCATAATCATTGCCATCGTTGGTAAAATCAAAGGCATTCTCCTGCAACACAGTTTTAAGGCTGCTAAAATTGAAGGCTGCCTTTGACGGGTTGAATTTTAACCTGGTTTCCAGCAACAGTGCAGCGAGCGCGGCTGCATGAGGGGCAGCTGCTGAGGTACCAAAGAAACTATTGTAACGGGGTGTTCCATCCGGATTCAGCGGTGCTTCGGCATCCACAAAAGGTGCACCATTTGCATCCAGCAACGGCCGGTTACCCAAGAATACACTGGTGTTTACGCCATCCGGTGCTGAAAAATCAGGTTTGTTGTTACTGGTGCCATTGATGGTGCCTCCCCAGGAAGAGAAGGGTTCCGCAACAACATTGTTTACCCCGTAGGCCGGTGTCAGGTTGTATTGCACAGCTCCAACTGTCATGGCTTCGGTTGCATTTGCATGGCCAATAATAGTTGTGGCTGAAGGATTTCCCTCTATTTCTGCGTTCCCCCTGAAGATCACAAATTTATAACTCACATCAGCTCCGGCATCTGGTCCGCTGGCTTTTACAATTTTCAGATATACCGATGTTTTATCGGTTACTGTAATTGGAAGTATCTCTATCGGGTCCGATCCGGTATTGATCCGGTTATATCCCAGGATCGGTTTGCCGGTATAATCGGTTACATAGATGTCCAGGTCGTATTCTGCTCCAGCAGTTTCTCCCGCAGAATAGTAATTGTCATTCCACTGAAGAACCAGGACATAATGGCTGAGACCATTCCCGTTCAGGTTCAGTTTCTGCAAGTTGGATCCACCCGTAAAAGTAAGTGCGCTGCCATCGGCTGCAGATGCGGGTGAGAAACTTCCCTCATACGATTTATTGGCGAAATTTCCGGCAGAAGTAAAGTAGAGTACTCCCTCCGCCGTTACATCCTGGATGGCCCTGGTGATCATGCCATCCCGGTACCACGGTGCAGTGGCATAGGTGATATCGTCCACAATGATATTACAACCGGCATCTTTCAGTTCCCGGATCCCTTCCGCCATATCACCTTCCGATACGAATCCGGTACGGAATGCCAGTTTCGCTCCTGGAGACACTTCATGGATTATCTGTAACATCGCCCTTCCTTCATCCGATTTCCGGAAGGGGAAGGGGAAATCTCCCTTCGGCAGTTCTACACCACCACCTGAAAAGCTACCCCCTGGAAGGTCGCCTTCAGCAATATCGGATCCGGCTGGAGTACCCGATACACTGGTTTTATTCGGAATACCATCCAACATATTGTAACTATCTGACAGGACCCCGATTTTTATATCCTGGGTAGCGCCTGACTGGTTTTTAAAGGTGGCACCGGTAATGCTGTAACCGGCACGCGCAGAACGCGTACCCATACTACTGTCGCCCCCGGTTTTATACAAGCCGCCATCTGTGAAACCCAGTCCAATGGGTGCACTGGCGGGGTTCACATTTAGGAATAATGGATTTTCCAAAACGGGTATATTGGCTATGGGGAATAACCCGGTTATTTTATAGTATGCCCCATCATTGGAAACGCCCGTTTCATCAAAACCGTTTGCATTCAGTAAAGTGCGGGCATCCGCTGCATTTTCAAAAGTGTTGTTTCGCAGCGTTACTTCAATCAGGATCTTCGATGGATCCGCCTCGCTGAACTGGAATAAGCCCGGAGTATAAAGAAAGGAAGGATCGGCTAATAATTGTGTGAGGAGCGCGTCAACAATCGTTTCAACTTTGAAAGGGTTATCGGTTACAGCGTCGTTTACACAGGAAGTAACATTTACTTCATCTGTTTCCAGGCAGCCTTCGTTGTTGGAAACGGTCAGGTAATAAGTTCCCGCAGTGCTTACAGTTATGACAGCTAAGTTCGGGTCTGAAACAATATTGCCCGTTGTAGTTGTCCAATTATAGACAGGGTTACTGATGTTGGCGGATGTGCCCGTAAGTTGGATGGACTCGTTGGGGCAGGCAATATTGGCATCATTACCGGCAGAGGCAGATCCATTGGTACAAACGGCCAGTGGCGAATATTGAACCGTTACCCCCGTATTAATAAAAATATCCTTTGCGCTCCAGAGTGCCCCGGTGAAATCGGTATTCCCGGTTCCGGATCCTATCCGGATGGATCCATTGGAAGCCCAAATGGTTCCCAGCCACCGTGATTGTGAGGAACTGGAACCATTGGCAATATCAAAACTGAGACCTTCTGCATTTCCGGAGCCTTGTATTTCCGTATAAATCCGCGTTGCAACCTGGGCGTTAGTAACATTCGCACCTGCGTTCCGGAAACTGGTAGCAACTTTTCCCATCATCATGTTGTCTTTCACGATGATGTTAAAATTGCCGGTTGTATTATCCTTGAAATCGAAAATGATCTTATTGGAATTGGTAAGGTTTAAGGACAGGAATGTGTATTCTCCCGGTCCTTCCAGGATAAGGGTGCGGTTACCCGAAAGCGTTATATTCCCATAATTACCTGGCCCTATCCTGTCATTATTATTGATATCACGGCCTCCTACGGGTACAGGGGCATTTCCCGGCATGGATGGTGCAGCAGGTAGCTGCAAGAGAGATGGGTCTCCGTACCCATTAACCGGTTCTGGACCGGTGTATTGGGCAGAGGCCGGCTTAAATACAGGTCCCAGAATGGTGCCGCTGGCTATACTGATATTGCCATTGATATGCATTTCCTGCTCAGCAATCGTGCCGGAGCCAGACTGGAAAATTTGCTGTCCCGCTAAAGATCCGGTTGCCGTGATTTTACCCTTAATGGTGTTGCCGTTGGCAAGCTCGATACGTCCGGCGGAATAAAGATTGCCAGAAAACAAAACGTTTCCGGTTGATTTTATAAGCAGATTACTACCCACGGCTCCATTTCCTGAAATGGTATTGGAGGTGCTGATCTGCACACTATTACCACCATATAACACGAAATCGGAGCGTAATAATTGTTGTGCCAGAAGAGGCTTAATAGTCAATAGAGAGACAAATAAAAGACACACCCTGAGTGGGATCAGGAAAAGCTGTTTCATTGTACTTAGTTTAGAGTTTACCGCTGCGCCAGGTTCGGTCAGTAACCTGCATTCGGTAGAGTACATGATTGAGCCCCTGAATCAGGGATGCTTACGGATAACAGAGAATGCTGATAATAAAAGCCTTGGATTAAACCAGTTAGATTGGTATCAATAGGATGGATAAAGCGAAAGATTTGGTAAGATAAGTAATAATTTTTAATCATACAAACCTTGCCCTGGATATAGTTCTAACTGTCCGATAATACTGACTTTTCATTCTGTGCCCTTAGGCGTTGACACAGGATCCTGATGAATCCCCGGGCTACTTCAGGTCTTGAATCCAATAGCTCGTAAAAAGGTTCCTGGTCGATCCGGAATAAAGTGCAATCGGTATGAGCGGTTGCGCTGGCCGACCGGGTTTCGGCATCCAGTAAGGAAAGTTCTCCAAATACTTCCTTCTCCCCCAAGATGGCCAGAGACGTGATCCCCTTGTGTATTTTAACTTCGCCATGGTGAATGATAAACATGCAGTCACCTATCTCTCCTTCCTGGAATATCACGGTATTCTTTTCATATTCTTCCTGTTCCATCAATGGGGCCAGGTCGGCCAATATGTTTTCCGGCGTCTCTTTGAAAATGTGCAGCGATTTTAAAATCAATACTTTTTCGATCAATAAGAGTCTTTCTGATGTTTGTACTACCATGGTAAGAATAATTTATGCTATGGCAAATTTTGCCGTTTCTTTCAGGATAATGCTTTCGGAATCAAGGTATTTCTGAAACAACTTGGGAGGTACTTCGATCCCGTATTTTCGTGATATATATAAGGTGCAGGCTTTGGTCCAATCCTGGTACGGGATCGGTATTTCTGACAATATTTTTCCCAGTATCTTGTCAATTTGCTGGTATTCCTTCTCGGTGAATAAGGGCCTCAATGCGAAACATCTTTCGCGGATACCCGTTTGTTCGTAAAGGATATTGAAATATTTAGCAATATCTTTTTTTACGGTGACCTCTATCAACTCCATGGCATTGGCAATGGTTTCCCGCTTATTTGCCCGGAGACTGTTACGGATCTTCTGGATCTTATCACGGTCATACAGGCAGCCGAAGAGGCAAAGCACAATTTCACGGATCTCCTCCAATTCTAAATTGATAGCGTTAAATATCAATTTGGATGGGGTGTTTTCCTGGTTGAGTGCCAACTGCATGTTCAGGAGTTCGGCGCCATACCTGGTATAGGCCCTTGCCAGGTTTTCCATTAACTGGTAATATTCTCCCTGCGCTTTGTACTTACTTCGGTAGAGCGCTTTGATTATAACAGGAAGCATAACCGATTTTTCTTTTAGTAAAGCTTCCAGGACGAATATGGAATGGGATCCGCCGGACTTTCCCAGGATGGCTATAAGTTTTTCCCGGATCAGGCTGCTTTGATGATTGCCGGCGAGGTAGGTAGAAATGGGAGCAGCACATCTTTCACCTGCCCGCTGGAGGGCGGCATATATTAATTTGTTCTCGAGCGGAAGCAGCTTTAAAAGGGCCTCTATTGTTTCCTCGGCTGCTCCTGCACCGCTTGCCTGGATGGCCTGCCTGAGATGACCGGAATCAGGCCGGAGGTGATGTATATGGAAAGGGTGATCGTAATGGTCCCTGTTATTTTGAAGTATCTGGAGGCCTGTGTTGATTTCAGTTTCCGTTGTGGAAGACAATAAGCCAGCCAATTCCTTTTCAGCGTGTTGTTTCAGCTTTGGATCAGCATTAAGCAGCATGCCCGTGATGACTGCATTCTTTATTTCCGGATTGGAATGACTAAGGTAACCTTCCAGTTTTTCCCTGTTGCCGGTGGTGATCTTACTTAGGGTTAGAATAGTTTCCAGCAGAATGGCATCATTTGAGGTGGTTTGCACCAGGTTTTCCAGGGTGGCTTGTAATGGGGTCAGGCTCTTTGTACCGATGAGCCTGATGGTCTCTTTTTTAACTTCGTCAGATGGGTGTAATAAAAAGTCTTCGAGTAACTCCAGAGATAAGGGATTTTGTTTGCTGGCTACCATATTCAATATGCTCAGGACTTCCGATGGGTTCCCGGTGCGAATTTTGTTGCGGATGGTATTTAAGGTGTCAGGATCATTTAAACGAAACTCTTCCTGGCTGAAATACCTGCTGGATATTGCATTGATCAACATCTTCAGGTATTCCTTATTAACCTGGAAAATTCCGATGATCCAGAACACGGCTAATATAATTAACAGGTAACTGATGGTATAAAGGTCAATCGTGCCGCTTGACCGGTAGAGAAGGATGAGTACGATACCGCTAAACAAGGTTGCAAATGGATCCATGATCCCCTTAATGATATTATGTGCCCTGAGTCTTTCATATGTTGGCAGGGGTTGCATGAGGGAGAGCAGCACGGGTGAGTTTATAGAGGTCCTTAATACATCCACCGCGATAGAAGCTCCGCCAAAGAGGTAAAAGAGAAGCTTTGCATCATCACTTAGCCAGCCCGCAGAAAGTGTCAACACCATCAGGAGGATGATAACGGCAGGAGTTATGAACAGAGAAGAGCGTATACCAATGGCTTCGGTTAATCTTCCGGTAAATATGGTTTTCGTAATCAAGGCGAAGATTCTTAATCCGGCCATGAACATCGCTATAAATTTTGCCAGCGCCACATCATCCGTATAAGCTTCCTTGACTTTTGCATACAGGCCATAATTAACCAGTATAATACAGGCGGATGCCAGCACTGAAATCAGGGCTATCCTTCTGATCATTAAACTACCTACATAATTCTGCAGCAAGCCTTTGATAGAGTTGGATTGGTGGTGGCGGACGGATTTGTTATGATGGCCGTGAGAAAAATGATGCTTTTCGCTTTTCGCTATGTTCCTGAAATAAGGTACTGAGATCAACATGCTTATTACACCCAATATCAGGAGGTTCAGGGTTCCGGTATAAGGAACAAATACCAGCGCCAGGGTATATCCGATAAACTTTGCAGGTATATCACCGGAACTGATCAGTCCGAAAAGTCTTTTGCTCTGGCGGATGTCAAATAGACGTGAAGCAATGCCCCAGAATTCGAGGCTGTTAAGCAGGTACAGCACATAAAACCATCCCAGGCTGAAATAATAAAACCAATCGGCGGTAATGATGCTGCTGCCTATCCTGACCAGCAACATGCTTGCGGCCATGAAAAGAATGATTCCCTCGTTGAACCTGGCAAAGGGAATTTTATGTTCATAAATACTGTAGACCAATCCTGTTAACCAAAGCATGACAGCCGAGAGTACCATGACCCAGGGCAATTCATGAGCAGGAAATTTCTCCAGGAAACGGGCAAACTCAGCCGTGAAGAAGAAGGATATGCCTGCTCCCTGGAAGAATTGAAGCCAGAATAATTTTCTTACTATTTTCCATTCACTTGAATGAACATTAAGGATCCTCAACCAGACCTGGTTGTTACGCATAGAACGGACAGGGTTTTGTGGTTACATTAAATCAACAGATGCCTTCAAAAACTTCAGGTATTCCATTTTCCTGGGGTGACGTGATTGCCTGGAACTGGCAGTGAAATATTGGTGCTTTTCGAAAAAACCTATTTGTAACGGATCCCACTCTTTTTCTTCCCGGATAACGCCGTATTCCAGGAATTCCAGTTTGAGTGAATTACTGATGGGAGCGAAATCGTCACGGCCCAGGTAGTCCAGGTCCGCGTCACAAATCACCTGCTCCATCAGGTTGGCGGGATTTTGGGGAATCTTAGTGGCCATGATCATCCCCTGGATAGTATCCAGGTCGGCCGGGGAAAGAGAATTGTTGCCCAGGTCCTGCAACATGATCTCGCAGGAACGTTCTTCATGACCCCTATACGTATCCAGGAAACCCGTGTCGTGATAAAGCGCTGCAAGTTTGATCAACAATAATACATGCGGGTCCACTAGTTTTTCCTCAATGGCGATTCGCTCTGCCTGTTCCAGCACATCCAGCGTATGGGCAAGGTTGTGGTAAGTTAATCTTTTGTCCAGACCGACTGACAATCGGTTTATGATCTTTTGCTTAAGATTCTGAAAGTCAGAATGGGTCATGATTGCCAGGATTACTTGATATAAATGTGCAAACCTGAATGAAATATAATAAAAAAAGCCGCTATAATCAATATGCGGCTTTTTTTATCAGGAGAAAATTTCCCTTACTTTATCGAAGAAGCTTCTTTCGTTTTTATCGGGATTTGGCTTGAAATTGCCCGAATGTTGTAGTTTTTCTATCATAGATTTCTCCTCACTGCTGAGATGCTGGGGTGTCCAAACGTTGATATGAATCAATTGATCCCCTTTTTCATAACTGTTCACCGCAGGGAAACCCTTTCCTTTGAGCCGGAAGATTTTGCCGCTTTGGGTGCCGGCAGGAATCTTGATCTTGGCCCGGCCATCGATGGTTGGAACCTCCACCTGTAAGCCAAACACGGCATCGGGGAAGGAGATATGGAGGTCATAGGCCACATTGAGGCCATCCCGTTGTAACTCTTTATGTTGTTCTTCCTCGATGAGTACAATGAGGTCGCCATTACTGCCGCCCCTTTCGCCTGCATTACCTTTGCCACTAACATTTAACTGCATGCCTTCCTGTACACCTGCCGCGATGTCGATGGTTACTGTTTCTTCTCCATAAACCCGTCCTTCCCCTTTACAGCTTCCGCATTTTGCTGTTATCGTGGTGCCCTCACCGTTACAGGTAGGGCAGGTGGTCACTGTTTGCATTTGTCCCAGGAAAGTGCTGGTAACTTTTCTGACCTGCCCGCTTCCTGAACAGGTTGAACAGGTCTGGATACTACCTTTATCTTTTGCACCACTCCCCGAACAGGTGGAGCAAGCCACGTATTTTTTTACCTTAATGCTTTTGGAAACCCCTTTTGCTATCTCCTCGTAATTCAGTTTCAACTTCACCCTTAAATTACTGCCCCTGACACCGCGGGCGCGCCCGCCACCCCTCCGGCCACCGGCAGCTCCTCCACCAAAAAAGGATCCAAATATGTCATCGCCGAAAATATCTCCAAACTGGCTGAAGATATCATCCATATTCATATTACCCTGGCCTCCATATCCCCGCGCTCCATTGCCTACTCCCGCATGACCGTACCGGTCATATTGTGCCCGCTTATCGGCATCACTCAGTACTTCATAGGCTTCGGCTGCTTCCTTGAACTTTTCTTCCGCCGCCTTGTCGCCGGGATTCCGGTCCGGGTGGAATTGCATGGCCACTTTGCGGTAAGCCTTTTTAATCTCCTCCGCCGAAGCTGTTTTGGCAACTCCTAAAATCTCGTAATAGTCTCTTTTCGTTGACATGCTCTTGTTGTGCTTATTCTTTATTTACCAACCACCACCTTGGCGAAACGAATGATTTTGTCGTTAAGGAGATATCCTTTTTCAACTTCATCCAACACCTTTCCTTTTAATTCCTCGCTGGGGGCAGGAATTTCCGTGATGGCCTCATGGCGGTCCGCATCAAATTGGGTTCCAATGCTTTCCATGGGTTTCAGGCCCCTGGACTGCAGGATATTCCGCAACTTTGCGAATATCAGCGAACTGCCCTCCCGAAGCGCATTTATGTCATCACTTGTTTCCATTTGTTTCTGGGCCCGCTCAGCATCATCCAGTACTTCCAGTAATTGGCCGATGACCTCTTTACCTGCAGTCTGAATTAATTCCAGCCTTTCCTTGGCCGTTCGTTTCCTGAAATTGTCAAACTCAGCCACCTGGCGCAGGTATTTATCTTTCATTTCGGCCAGTTCAAGCTCCAATTTTTCCAATTGACCGGCATCTTTAACCGGCTCTTTCAAATGGCTGGTTCCCGGTACATCACTGTCTGAATTGATGTCAATTTCTCCTGTTTCTTTAAATTCTTTTTCTTCCATAATTGAACAAATTGGCAGCAAACCTAGTACATTTTGCCATTTTTGTCTCTTTGAGGGCTTTTAGTGTACCGGTTTACCAGTAGTTAGGATGTTAACTTACCCGACAATTTTTTTGCCAGAGCTCCCCGAGAGGACAATTTGTCCGAAGTCAAGCAATCTAAGACATAAATTTGCACCCTATGACTCAAGTTTTCCTGAAAAAGAAGATCAGTAAGCGTATTGAAAACGGGCACCCCTGGGTTTTTGCGAACGAAGTGGGAAGGGTAGAAGGACCACTCGCAGGGGGCGATATTGTTGATATTTTCACTCACGACGGACGGTTCCTGGGGCGGGGATACGGAAATCCCAAATCGCAAATTATTGTTAGAATTCTGACGCGCAACAGGAAGGAAGAAATCAATGAAGCGTTCTTTCTGAACCGACTGAAGGCGGCCTGGGATTATCGCCAGCAACTGGGATATACCGAAAACTGCCGCCTTGTTTTTGGAGAGGCGGATTTTCTGCCTGCCCTGATCATTGATAAATTCAATGATTATTTTGTTATTCAAACACTAGCACTGGGAATCGATCTCTGGAAACCTGCTATTGTAAAAGCATTGAATACCCTCTTTCAGCCCAAAGGTATATTTGAGCGGAATGATGTTCCGGTCCGCGAACTGGAGGGGCTGGAACAGGTGAAAGGATTTCTCTCCGATCCTTTTCCCACCGATATCGTTATTACGGAAAACGGACTCCGGTTTCATGTTGATATTGAAAATGGCCAGAAAACCGGTTATTTCCTCGACCAGCAGGATAACCGACGCGCCATCCGGCATATTGTAAAGGGGGCTGAGGTGCTGGGGGCGTTTACCTATACGGGAACTTTTGAAATTCATGCCGCACATTATGGGGCCAGGTCCGTACTGGGACTGGATATTTCTGCTGCTGCGGTAGAACAGGCGAATCGAAACGCTGCTTTGAATGGGTATGCAGACAGGTGCTCCTTCCAGGCCGTAAACGCATTTGATGTGTTGAAGCAGTGGGCCAAGGACGGCAGACAGTACGATGTTGTCATGCTGGATCCTCCCGCCTTTACCAAAAGCAGGGAAAACATACAAAAAGCCATCACCGGGTATAAGGAGATCAACCTTAGAGGTATGAAACTGGTAAAACCCGGAGGATTTCTCGTTACTACTTCCTGTACCAACCTGATTCAACCGGAACTTTTCCTGGAAATCATTGGAATGGCTGCCAAAGATGCCAAAAGAACACTGAGACAGGTAGTTTACCAGACACAAGACAGCGATCACCCCATTATATGGAG
>CBFGLD010000037.1:0-20100 GCA_965649495.1 uncultured Flavihumibacter sp.
AACCGTTTATACCAAATACAAACAATTCATCGAGAACTGTTTCGCCATCTGCCCGCGGCATGCCCTGCATGCAAAAAGCATCGGTTTCAGGCACCCTGCCACTGGTGAACAAAGGCTGTTTGAAAGTGAGCTGGCCACCGATATGCATCAACTTATCGAGAAATGGCGGCACTATGTGAAGTATAAGGGATCTTATTCGGAATCGTAATATTCCGCCTGTAATAATTACCTTTTCACGCACCACGATATATCTATTTTAGTGGTCAGTATTCTTACAACCACATTACATGAGAAGAATGACATTTTTGGTGGCGGCATTTTTGTGCATCGGCACAGGGCTGCGCGCACAACATTACCAGAAATGGATGTTCGGAACCGGTAATGGGATGGATTTCCGCACCGACCCTCCCATCCCTTATAAAGAAGGAAGTCCGAAAGCAACTTTTCCCCTTATCAGCACTTCGGTTTGTGATAAAGATGGTAAGCTGGTCTTTTATACCAAGGGTGATACGGTATGGAATGCAAAGGGCAATCCCTTATTGCGCCATAAGTACCGCTGGCCCTGGAGCGGCCGCATGGCGCCTTTGTTATTACCTGTTCCCGGCAATGACACCCTCTATTATTTATTCGGGATCTCTGAAGAAACCTTCCGCCACAAACTACAGTACCTGCTGCTGAATAGCAAAGCCAATCGCCGCGAAGGGGAGATCGTTTACCCGCAACCCTCTACCACCACCAATTATTTTGTCCGACTGATGTATTCGGCCAGCGTAATGCTGGCAGCCACGTTGCACTGTAACCGAAAAGACACCTGGGTGGTGTCTTATTACGACAGGAACCTCTATGCTTTCCTGGTTTCGGATACCGGTGTCAGTCGCACCCCGGTAGTAAGTCCCCTCCCCGCAGGTATGGTTGCCGACCCCATTTACGAACAGGGCCAAATGAAATTCAGCGGCAGCGGCGAAAAATTACTGATGCCGATGGTGTCCAATGGGGCAGTGCTGGTAGCTGAATTCAATGACCTGACCGGGGCCTTCCAAAATTACCTGTCGATTCCTCTACCTCCGGAACAGCACTTTGAAGATGGGGAGTTATCACCCGACGGCAGCAAATTGTACATTGGCTCCTATGACCTGCCTCGTCGCGAAACCAAAAGGCACGATATCTTCCAGATGGATCTCCGTTCAGGGGAGGTCAGTGCCATAACCGCCAGCTGGACGCGCATCAGCAACGTATCGGATATGACTTATTGCTCACCTAGGTCCTGCCTCATCACCAACAGAACCATGGCAGCCGCCCCCGATGGAAGGATCTACATTTCGGGGGAAGTAAAACAAGAAAAACTAAGTGTGATCGAAGACCCCAACTTACCCGGACTTTTATGTAATTACAGGAGGAACAATTTCAGGCTGGGTAGTACCGGAATTAATATCCTCTACAATTATGTACGCTCTGCCAGTTTTACCCCGAATCAAAATGGCATCCAGGCAAAAAGGAGTATCTGCCGCAACCAGCCCTTTACTTTTTCCCTGTTGTATAAAAATGTAGACTCAGTGCGGTGGGATTTTGGCGATCCGGCTTCCGGCGCCGCAAACATTTCCAATTCAGCAGAGCCCCCCCACCAATTTACCGACACCGGAAATTTCCGGATACAGGCCATCATTTACCGACGGTGTTATACCGATACGGCATTTTATGAAATAAAAGTGACCAGCGACGAAGTGGTCAAAATACCCGAAATTTTAAAGGATACATTATTATGTGTAGGACAGGAATTAGAGGCAGATGCCACCACGGCAGGAGCCACCAGTTATCTCTGGACCGATACAGACCGGAACTCACCCCTGCGGACCATCACAACAGCCGGTACCTACCAGGTCATCATCCGGAATTCCTGCTCACTCCTGAACCATAGTTTTACAGTGGCCTTTGAAAATTGTCCCTGTAACTGGTACCTGCCCAATGCTTTCTCACCAAACAATGATGGAAGCAACGACTCCTTCGGGCCGGTAACGGAATGTGTGGTATCCGCGTATGAGATGGTCATCTTTAACCGTTATGGCCAGCAGGTTTTCACAACCAGGCAACCTTCCTCGAAATGGGATGGCAGGGTTGGGAATAATCCACAGCCAGAAGGCATGTATCCTTATACCCTGCAATACCTGGATCCGAATACCCGGAAGACCGTGAAACGAAAAGGGATGGTATTATTGCTCCGGTAAAATCAATTCCGGAAATCGAAAATGGTAGCGGTAAACACACCCCGCTCCCGCTTCCGGGTCACCACTTTCCAGTTGCCCGTGTAACGAAGGGTTACGGGCACCAGCATATCCCCGAACCGGCCCATCTCCACCTCCATCTGCACGTCAAAATCGTATACACCGGCATCATATTTCAGTTCATAGTTCCGCGCTACGATTCGCATATCCCGGGCATCAAACCAGGTATTAACTTTCCGGATCACCAGGTCCTTTCGCTGGCGTTTATCCAGGTTTTCTTTGGGAAAGATGCGGAAGGTATAGCAGTTCGTTCCCTGATAAAGTTCCATATCCACTTCAAATTCATAGAGGTCTGACATCGGGGGATCGTAAATATTGATCTTGTCGCCAATAAAAGGAATTCCGGGTATTCTGCGACCGGGATTAAAAAACAGCATTTTCAACTGCTCCTTATGCTTTTCGATCCCATTCTTCTTGCGGAGATTTAATTCGGCTGTGGCAACGGAATTATCCTGGTTACATACCTGGCCGTCGGTGAAAAATAAGCCGGCATACATTTCAGCGGTGTAATAATTCCAGTCGCCGTTTTCACGCCGGATCGGGCCCCTGCTTTTTTCTTCCATCACTTCCATGGTCCTGCATTCCTGATCAAAATACTGCCTTGTCCTGCTTTGCAGCGATGCCACCGGGTTACCGGTTTTATCCAGCATGCGGATATCGTTGAGAGAGGTATAGTTAAGTTGCCGGAGATTCTTAAAAGCGCGGTAGAAAGAAGTATCTGCTTGTATCCGGCGTATAAAACCCGGCACATCCATTTTATTACGGACCACAACTTCCGTAAGTGTAACCACCTTTTGGCCCACTTCAACAGTAGTATCCTGTGCGGTAACACAGGAAGCTATCACTACCAGCAGGCAACAAAAAAAGGTCTTCATTTATTTGTAAAACAGCATCCGGTAATCCACCCGCACCTTGCCTTTGGAAATATCATCCAGTTTTCCCTTCAACAGTTTTCGCTTCAGCGGTTTGAGGTGGTCAATAAATAATTTCCCGTCGATATGATCGTATTCGTGCAGGATGACCCGGGCAGTGATACCCTGGAAGGTTTGGGTTTGCTGCTGGAAGTTTTCATCGAGGTAATCCAGGGTTACTTCTTCCGGGCGATACACATCTTCGCGTATCCGTGGAATGCTGAGGCACCCTTCGTTATAGGCCCAGTCGTCGCCATGTAATTCCCGGATATGTGCATTGATGAAAACGGCCTTGACCCCTTCATCTCCGGGATATTCTTTCTTTTCTTCCGCGTCCATATTCTCGAAGATCTGCTTGCTGTCCACCACGAAGAGCCGGATATCCCGGTTGATCTGGGGCGCCGCCAGTCCCACCCCGTTACTGTAGTACATGGTCTCCCACATATCTTCAATCAACTGCTCCAGTTCCGGGTAATCTTTATCAATATCCTTTGCCACTTTCCTCAGCACGGGATGACCATAGGCCACTATAGGTAAAATCATGTTTATCAGGTTATTCGATTTGCAAAGGTAGGAAAAACTACAGCCTTCCGAGCCATTCCTGCAACATGATGGTGGCTGCGATCTCATCTACCAGGGCCTTGTTACGCCGGTCTTTCTTTTTCATTCCGCTTTCCACCATGCTCTGTTTGGCCATCTTAGAGGTATATCGCTCATCCACTTTTTCGATGGGCATTCCCGGGAAATTTTTGGAGAGCTCGCGGATGCAGGCTTCCACTAATGGAGTGGCATGAGTGTCGGAATCGTCCCAATTCCGGGGTTCTCCGATAATGATCCGCTCTACGCTCTCCTGTTGGAAATATTTTTTCAGGAAGGGGATCAATTCCGTGGAAGGAACGGTGGTGAGCCCGCTGGCAATGATCTGCAGGGGATCCGTAACAGCCAGTCCCGTGCGTTTACCACCATAATCTATAGCTATTACCCTTGGCATATTATCAACGGATAAAAAGGTCCATGATGACCAGTACGGCGAATACCACACTGGCAATTCCATTGGCGGTCATAAAAGCGATATTAACCTTAGAAAGGTCATCCGGTTTCACGATCGATTGCTGGTACACGAGCATGCCGGCAAATACCAGGACACCGATCCAGTACCAGGTGCCAAAGTCACCATAAAAGCCAGCGACAATAACTGAGGCGGCGCTGAACACATGTAATAACCGGGATACCAGTAAGGCCTTGTTCTTACCAAGGGCCGCCGGGATGGAATGCAATTGCTGGCTTCGGTCAAATTCTTCGTCCTGTAAGGCATAAATGATATCAAAACCACTGACCCAGAAGATCACAGCCAGGGAAAACAGGATGGGCAGCAGGTCAAAGCGTCCTGTAACCGCCAGGTAAGCCCCGATGGGTGCAAGCGATAATCCCAGTCCCAGTACCAGGTGACAAAGGGGGGTAAAGCGTTTGGTATAACTATATCCCAGGATCACGAGTAAGGCAACCGGGGATAAATAAAAACACAGGGGATTGATGAAATAAGTGGTGGCCATGAACAGCAGGCTGCTTCCGATCGTGAACCAGAGGGCTTTGTCGGCACTGATGATGCCTGCAGGAATTTCGCGGATGGCGGTTCGGGGATTGCGCGCATCAAAATGCCGGTCGAGCCAGCGGTTGAAGGACATGGCGGCGCTGCGGGCAAAGACCATAGATAAGACCACGAGCACAAACTTGAGGATGGCCTGTCGGTAATCCTGCGTGAGGAAATCAAAATACCCGGTAGTGCCGGATGCAGCCAGGAAGAAACCGATCATTGCAAAGGGCATCGCGAATATGGTATGCGAAAATTTTATCAGGCTTAAGTAATTCTTTATGCTGTTCATACTCTTAACTGGTGGTTTCCTGCCGCTGATTGTTGTTTACCGGCTGGTCTATATTGATTCCGATCCGCTGCCGAACCAGTTCCCACAGCACGATTCCGGCGGCTACGGATATATTCAGGGAATGTTTCATACCCATTTGAGGGATTTCGATACAACCGTCGCATTGCTGCAGTACAGTAGAATCTACCCCGCTGACTTCGTTGCCAAAAACAACGGCGATCTTTTCTCCCGGCTCAGTGCTGAGTTCATGGAGCAGGTAGCTGTGGGTAGCCTGCTCTACCGCATACACCCCATAGCCCTGCTCTTTCAGGTCTGCAACCGCTTCCAGGGTGGTAGCGAAATATTTCCAATCCACGCTTTCCGTAGCTCCCAGGGCTGTTTTATGGATATCGCGGTGCGGCGGTTGCGGGGTATAGCCGCATAAATAAACGGCCTGCAGCAGAAAGGCATCAGTAGTACGGAATACCGATCCCACATTGTGCATGCTCCTGATATTATCCAGTACCACCACGATAGGAATCTTTTCTGCCTGCCTGAATTCATCCACCGACTTACGGTTCAGCTCCTCCATACTCAGTTTTCGCATGGCGCAAAGTTAGGGAAAAGGCCCGCCTCCCCGCCCTTACCCCCAATTTTTCCCCACCGTCAAAACACGTTTCCCTGCTGCTCACTAAGCCATTATATTTGCTGGCTATGTCCAAGAGCAGTGCAGAAACCCCTTTAATGCAGCAACACCGGGCCATCAAACAGAAGTATCCCGATGCCATCCTGCTTTTCAGGGTCGGCGATTTTTATGAAACCTTTGGCCAGGATGCCATCATTGCATCACAGGTGCTGGGTATCACCCTTACCAAACGTAACAATGGAGCCGCTTCGGCTTCCGAACTGGCCGGCTTTCCGCACCATTCCATCGATACGTATCTCCACAAGCTGGTCAAGGCCGGCTACCGGGTAGCAGTATGCGATCAACTGGAGGACCCCAAACAGGCTAAAGGAATCGTTAAGCGCGGGGTCACCGAAATGGTAACACCCGGAACGGCCACCAGCGATAAACTCCTGGAGCACCATTCCAATAATTTCCTGGGCAGCGTGTTTTTTGTAAATGAAGACAGTTACGGCATGGCCTTCCTGGATATTTCAACGGGTGAGTTTTTCATCGCAGAAGGTGACCGCGAGTATGCCGACAAACTGCTGCAGTCCTTTCAACCGGCGGAAGTGCTGTTTCCCCGCCAGCGGCAGAAACAGTTCAAGGAATTCTTTGGCTCCAAATTTTATACTTACACCCTGGACGAATGGATCTTCCAGGACAGTTATGCCCAGGACACCCTGTTGAAGCATTTCCAGACCCATTCTCTCAAAGGCTTTGGAGTGGATACCCTCTCCAACGGGTTGGTGGCCGCTGGGGCCATTTTGCATTACCTGAAGGATACTGAACACCCGAACCTGCAGCACATCACCAGCATGCAACGGGTGGATAAGGGAGATTTTCTCTGGATGGACCGCTTTACCATCCGCAACCTGGAGTTACTGGGCAGCCCCGGAGCCGATAGTCATTCGCTGTTGAAGGTTCTGGACCAGACCGTTAGTCCTATGGGTGCCAGGCTGTTGCGGCGTTGGATCGTTTTTCCCCTGAAAGATGCCTCACGGATCAACGAGCGGCTGGACCTGGTAGAGCACCTGATCAGTACGGTGGATCTGCGCAACCAGCTCCGGCATCATATCCGTCAATGCGGAGATATCGAAAGGCTGGTTAGTAAGATCCCCCTGAAAAAAATTGGTCCGCGCGAAGTGCTGCAACTGGCAAAAGGGCTGCACCAGGTAGCCGCGGTAAAGATGCTTGCAGCCGGTACCACCAACGAATACCTGGCAAGACTGACTGATGCCCTGAATCCCTGTACTTATATCGCTGAAAAGATCCAGGCCGAGCTGGTGGAGAACGCGCCACCCACAACAGTCAAGGGATCTTTTATTGCAGCGGGAGTAAACGAGGAACTTGACGAACTGCGGCACATCGCCAGCTCCGGGAAGGAATACCTGGTGCAATTGCAGCAGCAGGAATCCGCTGTAACGGGTATCCCCAGCCTCAAGATCGGGTTTAACAATGTTTTTGGGTATTACCTGGAAGTCACCAATACACATAAGGGAAAAGTGCCGGCAAGCTGGACCCGCAAACAAACCCTTGCCAACGCGGAAAGGTATATCACTCCCGAGTTGAAAGAATACGAGGAAAAGATCACGGGTGCAGAAGAAAAGATCCTGCAGATTGAATTACGTCTTTTTGAAGCGCTGCTCAATGAATTGCAGGATTACCTGAACCCGGTACAAACCAACGGAAATATCCTGGCCATCCTGGATTGCCTGCTTTGTTTTGCGGAGAACTCACTACAGTACCGCTACAAGCGCCCTCGTATACACGATGAAGACGGAATGTTGATCAAGGCTGGCCGGCATCCGGTAATCGAACGTTTCCTCCCCCCCGGTGAGCAATATGTTTCCAACGATACAGAGCTCAATAAAACCGAACAGCAGGTAATCATCCTGACCGGTCCCAACATGAGTGGTAAGAGCGCCTTGCTGCGCCAGGTGGCCATCATCACCCTGATGGCGCACATGGGCTGTTTTGTTCCTGCCGATGAAGCCCTGTTGCCGGTTACCGATAAAATATTCACCCGGGTTGGCGCTTCGGATAATTTAAGCGGCGGAGAATCCACCTTCATGGTTGAAATGAATGAAACGGCCAGCATCCTGAATAATGTGACCTCCCGCAGCCTGATCCTGCTGGATGAGATCGGCAGGGGCACTTCCACCTACGATGGAATATCCATCGCCTGGAGCATCGTGGAATACCTGCACCAATCGGCGCACGCACCGCTCACCCTTTTTGCCACCCATTACCACGAACTGAATGAATTAGAGAACAAATGGAGCCGGGTGAAGAACTATCACATCACCAACAAAGAGGTGGGCAACAAGATCATATTCCTCCGCAAACTCGCCCCCGGGGGCAGTACGCACAGTTTCGGTATCCATGTGGCGCGCATGGCCGGAATGCCACCGGCACTGATCCAGCGGGCTAATGAGATCCTGGAACAACTGGAAAGCAAACACCTGGATACAACTAACGAAGACCTCTCCCAAAAAGTAAAGGACCTGGGAGGTCCTAAACTTCAATTATCCATATTTGACGTTCACTCACAAACTTTCGACAATATCCGAAAAGTGCTGGAAGGTATTGACATTAACCGCCTTACCCCGGTAGAAGCCCTGTTAAAACTGCAGGAGATCAAGGGTATGGTGCATTAACCTAGAATCTCACGGCCATGCCTACCTTTACTACCTGGTTGCGGGCATTAACAGACTTGTTCGCATCGATGCGGCTCAAACCGTAATCGTACCCGGCATTAATGGATATACCGTTATTGAACTGGTACCCAATGCCTGCAGTCAGAGCCGCATCTACCTTATTGAACTGGTCGGTCACATCGATCTTTTTATTAAGAAGATTCACCCCCAGAACGGAAGCCCTGGCACGCAGGTCCGCATTCATCAGGTAAGACAACTGCGGTCCGGCATAGACCTGGAATCCGTTTCCTAAAGTGGCTTTCACCAGCAGAGGCATATCCAGGTATTGCGACATCAGATCGGCACGGGCACCAATACCCAGCAGTTCAAGTACCTTGAAGTCAACATCACCTTTTAAGGTATAACCTTTGGTGGAATAAAGTATTCCAGGCTCAATGACAACGGATTCAGAAAGCGGGATCTGAACAAAACCACCTACATGCATTCCGGTGCGACCGGTGGTGGTTACATATCCATTGGTCCATTCCAGTAACTGGTTGAGTTGCTGGTTGGCTTCTCCGCCAATGGTAGCAAAGTTGGCACCGGCTTTTATGCCGAACTTTACATCAGACTGGGCATAACTGGAAACAGTAGCCGCAATAATGGTCAGAAGGGTAAATACGATTCTCATATGATTAGTTGAGCCGGATTTTAAAGCCGTTCAATTAATCTGACCTACCGCTAAACCCAAAGTAAAAAAGTGACGATATAATATTTTGTTAAGGCAAATTGCAGTTAGATAAGCCCTTTCAGCTTTTCCACCACTGTATCTACTTCTTCCCTGGTATTGTGCTTGCTGAACGAGAACCTAACCGCTACCTGGTTGGGATTGTTCTTGATGGCCCGTATAACGTGTGAGCCCTGGTCTACCCCGCTGGTGCAGGCGCTTCCGCCCGATGCGCAAATCCCGTTGATATCCAGGTTGAACAAGAGCATTTCCGATTTTTCGGTTTTGGGAAAGGAAACATTTAATACCGTGTAAAGACTTCTGCCGAAGGTATCACCGTTAAATTCAACCCCTTTGATATGTTTACGCAGTTGTTCCGCCATATAAGTTTTAATGGCGCCAATTTGGTTGCTTTCCCCCTCATGGTTGTCGGTTGCCAGTTCCAGTGCTTTGGCAAAGCCGACAATCCCATATAGGTTTTCGGTACCGGCCCGCATATTTCTTTCCTGGCTGCCCCCGTGCAGGAAGGGCTCTATATGAACGCTTTCATTTATATACAGAAGTCCCACACCTTTGGGTCCATGGAACTTGTGGCCCGCACCAGTAATAAAATGTACCGGGGTATTCCGGAGGTCAAAGGGATAATGACCAACTGTCTGTACTGTATCGGAATGAAAGATTGCGTTGTATTTTTTACAGATCTCCCCTACAGCATGAATATCCAGCAGGTTCCCGATCTCGTTGTTGGCATGCATCAGTGTTACCAGGCAGCGCTCTTCACTTTCCCGTATCAGCATCTCCAGGTCCTCCAGGTCTACATGCCCGTCGGAACCCAGTTTTACATAACTTAATGCCGCCTCTCCCATTTTGTGCAGGTATTCCACCGTATGGGTGGTAGCATGATGCTCTATTTCTGAACTGATGATGTGCCTGCACCCCAGGTTACGGACCGCAGCACAAATGGCGGTATTGCTGCTTTCGGTTCCTCCCGAAGTAAAAAATATCTCAGCCGGATGTGCGTGCAAAATTTTGGCTACCGTTTTACGGGCATTTTCGATGGCAAGCCTGGATTCACGGCCATAGGAATAAATGGAAGAAGGATTGCCAAATTTCTCGGTAAGATAGGGCATCATGGCTTCCAGCACCTGCGGGTCAAGGCTGGTGGTGGCGGCATTATCAAAATAGATTCTGTTCACGTAGCAGCATTTAAATGAAAAAGCTCCACGCCTGTTGACGTGGAGCCGCAAATTTCGTAATTATTTTGATTATAGAAATTCCTTGATATCCTGCATCAGCCTTAGTGCAATATTGTTGGCCGTGGTCTCAAAATTACTTTCTGCATAAATGCGGATGATCGGCTCCGTATTGGAGGTCCTCAGGTGCACCCAATCCGAATCAAATTCAATCTTCAATCCATCCTCCGTATTGACAGGCTGCTTCTTGTATTTCTTCCGGATCTTTTCAAAGAGATCCTTTACATTGATATCTTTTTCCAGTTCTATCTTGTTCTTACTGATGAAATAATCGGGATATCTTGAACGGAACGACTTGATCCCATTCTTATGTTGTGCCAACGCACTCAGGAATAAGCCGGTGCCGATCAGCGCATCCCTTCCGTAATGAAGGTCGGGTACAATGATACCTCCATTACCCTCTCCTCCAATAACCGCATTCATTTCCTTCATCTTTTTCACCACGTTTACTTCGCCTACGGGTGAGGGATAGTATTCACCACCGTGCTTCTGCGTGATCTCTTTCAGTGCCTTGGTACTGGACATATTGGAGACCGTGTTTCCCTGCCGGTGCCCCAGCACATAATCGGCAACGGCCACCAGCGTGAACTCTTCCCCAAACATACTTCCATCCTCGCATACAAAGCAAAGACGGTCCACATCCGGATCTACCGCAATCCCCAGTGAAGCACCGCGCTTCTTAACTTCTGCACTCAGTCCCACCAGGTTCTCGGGCAGTGGCTCGGGGTTATGCGCGAACTTACCATTCACTTCTTCGTTCAGCAGGATCACTTCTTCCACACCCAGTGCTTTCAACAGCTTCGGCATAGCGATGGCACCCGTACTGTTGATGGCATCCACCACCACTTTAAAATTCTTGGAACGTATGGCGTCAATGTTCACCAGCGGGTAATTACATACCGCCTCAATGTGTTTGTCGAGATAGGAATCATTTTGGGTGATGGTACCCAGTTTATCCACTGTGGCGAAACGAAAAGACTCTTTCGAAGCCAGCTCCAGCACGGTTTCTCCCGCTTCAGCAGAAATGAATTCCCCGTCCTGGTTCAGGAGCTTCAGTGCATTCCATTCCTTTGGATTATGACTGGCAGTGAGGATGATACCCCCATCGGCGTTCTCCCATTTTACTGCCATCTCTACGGTTGGCGTGGTGGAAAATCCAAGATCCACCACATGAATGCCCAGTCCCACTAAAGTTTGTAATACCAACTGGTTGACCATCTCACCGGAGATGCGGCCATCGCGGCCCACAACAACTTTTACTGCCTGCTTTCCCGCCATCAGCATGCTGCCGTAAGCAGCAGTGAACTTTACAATATCAAGAGGTGTCAGATTTTCATTAGGATTCCCGCCTATGGTGCCTCGAATTCCCGAAATACTTTTTATCAATGCCACAGTTCGATAGGTTTATGTCATCCAAAAATAAGCGATTATTTGGGTTTACCCCTTTACTTTTGGAAAAAATACCGGCACATGGCTACAGGCAGTTGGTACCGCAACTGGTTTGACTCCCCCTATTATCACCAGTTGTATTTCAGGCGGGACGAGCAGGAAGCGGACCGTTTCATCAGCCGCCTGGTGGAACACCTGGCGCCTCCAACAGCTGCCACTATGCTGGACGTTGCCTGCGGCAGGGGCAGGCATGCGCGTAGCCTGGCAGCAATGGGTTTTGATGTTACCGGTATTGATATTTCCGAAGCCAGCATACGGGAAGCCATTGGTTTCCAGAAAGACAACCTGCACTTTTATGTTCACGATATGCGTTTGCCCTTCCGGGTGAATTATTACCAGTACGCTTTTAACTTTTTCACCAGCTTTGGTTACTTCCGCACGGAACGGGAACATTATAATGCCATCCGTACCATCGCGCAGGCGCTTTGCACTAATGGAATTTTTGTAATGGATTATCTCAACGTTCATTACGAAGAAGAAAACCAGGTGCACAAACAGGATGTGGAAGTGGACGGCGTCAATTTCTTTATCACCAAATGGTTCGATGAAACTCATTTTTACAAACGCATCATCATTGAAGACGATCAACTGGAAGAGCCCATTGAATTCACCGAGAAGGTAGCCAAATTTTCACTGGGCGACTTTAACGATATGTTCTCTTTCCATGGGCTCCAGGTGCAGGAAGTTTTTGGCGATTACGAGTTCGGGAATTACGATCTCCACCGGTCACCACGCCTCATACTGGTGGCAAAAAAATGCTGAGCTCTTTATTCTTTCTTTTTATTGTTCAGCAACAGGTATCGGGCAGTCTCATAAAAAGCCTGGCTCCACCATTCATACGGCTGCATATCCGGGACGGCTTCTGATACCGGTTGTGTAAAATCAGCCCAGGCCATCACTGTTGCTTTCCCCTGCATAGAACGATTGTAATAATAACTACCCTGCAATACGCCCAGGTTCTTATTGTTGTAATCCATGATGAACACTTTGTTCTCCTTACCGCTGTCGCGGTGATGTGCTACCATCAGATCGCGCCCCAACGTGGTATTGCGGTACGGTATGTTGGCCAGTCCGGCCAGCGTGGGCAGCACATCCAGTTGCGATGCCAGGTCATGCAGACGCCTGGCCGGTATTTTACCCGGCGCATAAAATAGCAGCGGAACATGGTTGGAACTGAGGCTGTTTTCTGTCCAGGATGCCGGGAAGGATGCGCCTGCATTTCCCGCTATCCCGTGATCCCCGATAAAAGCGAAAATGGTATTGTCAAAATAAGGCGACTGCCGGGCCATTTCCATATATTGCCGGATGCTGAAATCCATGTAACGGAAAGCATTCAGCTCTTCATTGGACCGGTAGCCATTGGCATCCAGGCTGTCCTGTGAAAAAAACTTCAGGCCCATGGCATCGCGGTCTTCGTCAGGTATGGTATAGGGTCGATGGTTATTGGCAGTTTGAATGATCGCGAAAAAAGGTTCCTTCTCCTGCAATAATACCTGGTGTGCTTCCCGGAAGAGATTGTGATCACTGATGCCCCAGACATCCACATTCGGGGATGAATAACTGCCTTCCTCAAACAGCTTCAGCCCGCTGATATTATTGGTCAGTATTCCCCGGATATTTGCCCAGCTGGTACTGCCCCCCAGGAAATAATACTTTTCATAGCCTTTGAAATCGTTGATGATGGTATGCTGGTCCACCATCAGCGGATTGCGGCTGGCCGTTTTGACCAACTCCACATCGGGTATTCCTGTGATGGTTGCCCATACCCCTTTGGCGGTACCGATCAAAGGAGTGAAACAATTGTCGAAGAAGAGCCCATCCTGGCACAGCTGGTCAAAATAGGGAGTCGGGTCCAGCGGGTTGCCCCACATGGAACTCTTGTATCCACTGAAGCTTTCGCATAGCACCAGCACAATATTAGGCCTTTCGCCCCCCTGCCAGTTGCTGATGGAATCGGGACTCACCTGCCGGGTATAATCCAGCATCCGGAGGTCCGGATCTTTTACCCCCAGGTAGGCAGCCATCTGCGGGTAGTATTCCTTAACCTTTTCCGCGTCGTAAGAGGACCCCCTGAACCTGAAAGAACTGAAAAAGGACTGTACCGGGTTTAATGCAATATTGGCATGGAAATCATTTCCCAGGTTAAAAGCATCACTCCACCGTAGCGGGTATTGCCCCACCCGTCCGAATATAGCCAGTGCAAAGACCAGGAACGAAATTATAAATGCACTTATACGTAACCGCCTGGTGGGAAGATGCTCGGTTTTTTGAACCCATCGATACAACAGCGTGATGGTTTTAGACAGCAGCCAGGTGAGCACTATGACAGCCAGCAGTATCCGAAAAACCGGGTAGGTCTGCCATACCATGCCTGCTGATATTTTGGCATCCTCCAGGAAACTCAGCGCGCTGGCATTCAGCCGCTGGTTGAGGTATCGGTAATGCAGGAAATCAATCACAAAAAATACGGTGAGCAGCAGGCTGGCCAGCACAAAATAAAGTTTCCAGCCTATGCGTGCATTGTTGTTGCGGAAAGGATCCAGCGGTGGCAGGGAAGCCAGCAACAGGAATACCAGGCCGATAATAGCTACCACCCGGGCATCGTATCGCAGGCCGAGCCAGAAGGTGCGGGCCAGTCCGGGTGCTTCCATACCGGGTACCCGGAACATATACCAGCTGAAAACACGGGCGGCCGTCATGGCGAAGAGCAATAAAAAGGCAATGGCAAAAACCCATCGCACCGTTCGGGGGATCCTGTTCATAGGCTGCAAAAGTCGGATAAAATAAACTTCATCCGCCTGTTCAACATAACTGCTTATTTTTGTGCTTGTTAGTAAGAATACATGGATCTGATCGACAGACTGATTGAATACGATAAATCGTTGATGCTGCTCATCAACAGCAAATGGAACCACCCGGTGCTGGATACCCTTTTCCAGCATATCAGGGAGACGAGTTTCTGGGTGCCCCTTTACCTGTTTTTTATTGTGTTTGCGCTGCTTAACTTCGGCAAAAAGGGATTGATCTGGATCATTGCCGCGGTGGTCACCGTGGCCATCACCGACCAGGTGAGCAGCAACCTAATCAAGAACAATATCATTCGGATCAGGCCCTGCCGCGATCCGCAGATCATGGACCAGGTCCGGTTTTTTATCAGCTACTGCCCTCGTAGCAGCAGTTTCACCTCCTCGCATGCCACTAACCAGTTCGGCTTCGCTACCTTCCTGTTCCTCACCTTGCGCAGAATAACCGGCCCCTGGGTGGGGCTTCTTTTCCTGGCAGCCGCTTCAGTTGCCTACGGCCAGGTTTATGTGGGGGTTCATTTCCCGTTGGATGTTATCTCCGGCGGCCTGATCGGTGCCGCTATCGGTTACGGAATGAGTGCTATCTTCAACAAACAATACGGGTTGCCGGCACCTGCCGCCAACTGAACAATGCAACAAACATGACTGAGATTCTTATCATATTTGGTTTGATATTATTGAACGGGGTATTCTCGATGGCCGAGATCGCGCTGGTTTCTTCACGCAAAGCCCGCCTGGAAACCCAGGCCGCCAAAGGCGATGCCCGCGCCAAAGAAGCACTGGAACTTGCCAACCACCCGGACAAATTCTTATCTACCGTACAGATCGGTATCACACTGATCGGCATCCTGACGGGTATTTTTTCAGGCGATAAGCTGACCTCGGATGTGGCCGCATTTTTCCACCAGTTTCCCCTGCTGGCACCTTACAGCAACGGCATCGCCACCGCTGTGGTGGTCATTGTGATCACCTATTTCAGCCTGGTACTGGGAGAACTCCTGCCTAAAAGAATCGGACTGAGCAACCCGGAAAAGATCGCCAAACTGGTGGCCGGTCCCATGCACCTGGTTAGCCGGATCACCCACCCATTCATCTGGTTACTTAGCAAATCCACCTCCCTGATGACCAAACTGTTCAATATCAAACAAAACGACAGCCAGGTAACGGAAGAGGAGATCAAGGCCATCATCAGCGAAGGAACCGAACAGGGCACGATCGATGAAACCGAGCAGGAGATCATTGAACGGGTATTACACCTGGGCGATCGCACCATTACCTCCCTGATGACGCACCGGAGCGACATCATATGGTTTGAGCAGAACGACAACGAGGTTTCCATCAAGGAAAAGATCCTGAAAGAACCCCATTCCATCTACCCCATCTGCGAAGGCGATATCGATAATATTAAAGGGGTGGTCTCTATTAAAGACCTTTATATTACCAACGACCTGACCCTTTTCAAAGAGATCATGAAACCCGCGATGTTCGTTCCGGAAAACAATACCGCCTACCGGGTACTGGAACGATTTAAGCAAACCCAGCAGCACAGCTGTTTCATCGTGGATGAATACGGCAGCGTTCAGGGCATGATCACACTAAACGATATCCTGGAAGCGCTGGTGGGTGAAATGCCCCAGGCCGACCTGGAGGACTACGAGATCACCAAGCGCGATGACGGCACCTACCTGGTAGATGCCCAGATCCCTTTTTACGACTTCCTGTCGCGCTTTGAAATGACCGACTGGATGAACGAAGGAGAACAGGAATTCAATACCCTGGCCGGTTTTATCTTACATAAACTGGAAAGGATCCCTCAAACAGGCGATACCATGGAATGGAAAGGTTTCCGCTTTGAGATCATCGATATGGACGCCCTCCGTATTGACAAGATCATGGTCAGCATATCCGAAGATATCCGTGAAGGGATGGATGAAGAAGACTAAACTATTCAGAACTGGAAGGATGCCTGCTGATCTGGGTTAACCAGTTTGGTGCTCTTACGTTCACCATTAACCGTAACATGCAGTAAATTGATTTGGGTGTCAAATGACTCATACAAAAGCGTATTGGTCATCTCCAATGTCTTGACGGCAGGGATGCCGGATACCTGCACATAACACCAGGCGGCTTCCCGCTCGTGTTCATATCCCACAAATTCTAATATAACCGGTTTGCCGTTCACTTTCAGCTTGAGGTGCTGCGCCAGGTAATTCGCCACAACCTGGTTGGTACGGTTTGAATCGCGGGGCTGCAACAGGTTAACGCTCTCCTTTGTGGTCCGGGTCAATGCCGATTCAAAATCATCGATGAATAACTTGACACTGATTTCCAGGGTCTTGTTCGCAGCATTGTGCTCGATCTCTGTAACACCTACATAAAAAGGATGAAGAAGACTTACCAATCCAGTCATCAACCATTTAAACAATACTGCAGCCATTGGACATTTTTATTTTTCTGGGACAAAACTCTGTTTTATTTTGAAACCTTGTTGAACTATGCAAGATTTTAACCTTTACTTCGGTTTGGGCGTGGAACACATCCTTACCCTTGACGCCCTGGATCATATCTTATTTGTTACAGCCCTTTGTTTGCGCTACGGGTTCCGCGACTGGAAAAAAGTGGCCATCATGGTGACCGCTTTCACCGTAGGGCACAGTATCACCCTGGTGCTGAGTGTGCTGGGGCATGTAAAAATGGAGGTAGCCTGGATCGAATTCCTGATCCCCCTGACCATCGCGGGCACTGCTTTGAGTAACCTCTTTTACCGGCCCGGCAGCTCCGGTAGTAAGGTGTCTTATATATATTTTTTCGCGCTTTTCTTTGGGATGATCCATGGTTTGGCCTATGCCAACCTGTTATTAGACCTCGAAGGTGGACAAAACCTGACCAGCCATCTCCTGGCCTTCAACCTGGGTATTGAAGTGGCCCAGTTGCTGGTAGTGGCGGTAGTGTTGACGCTATCCTTTATATTCGTTGAAAACTTAGGGATCAACAGGAAATACTGGCTTTGGGGAATCTCCCTGGTCATCCTGCTGTTTTCCCTGAAAATGGCTTTTGAAAGAATTCCAGAAAACAGGAAACATACACAAACAGCAATTATAACATGAGAAGACTACTCTTTGCATGCCTGGGTTTATTTGCCGGATCGGCATATTCTCAGAATCTTCAGAACAATCCCAACTCAAACCACGGCAATAAGTTTGAGCAGTTGGGTACCATCCTGCCCACTCCCAACGAATACCGAACGGCAAGTGGAGCACCAGGTCCCAAATACTGGCAGCAGCGCGCCGATTATGATATCAAGGTAGAGTTGGATGAAAAAAACCTGAAACTTACCGGGGCAGAAACCATTACTTATTTTAACAACAGCCCGGATGTGCTGAATTACATCTGGCTCCAACTGGATGAAAACGAACATAGTTCCGAGAACAATGCCAATTACCAGGATGCCAGCACCATCGGCGCGCAAACAGCCGATGTTTTCATGAACCGGTATGCAAATGAGAAGAACGATTTTGGGGTAAAGATCACCAAACTCACCGATGCGCTCAACAAGCCGCTGAAGTATACCATCAATAAAACGATGATGCGGGTAGACCTCCCTACCCCGTTGAAACCGGGACAGAAATTTGTAATGAACATAAACTGGAATTACAAGATCAGTGACCGTATGAAAGAAGGCGGCCGCGGTGGATATGAGTTCTTCCCCGAAGACGGCAACCACCTTTTTACCATCAGCCAGTGGTACCCCCGCCTCTGCGTTTACAGCGATTTCCAGGGATGGCAGAACCACCAGTTTACCGGCAGGGGTGAATTTGCCCTGACCTTCGGCAATTTTAAAGTTCAGATGACCGTTCCGGCAGACCACGTTGTTGGATCAACCGGTGAGTGCATCAATTACCAGGCCGTACTGACTCCCACTCAATTGAGCCGCTGGCAAAAAGCCCAGACCGCTAAGGATGTGGTGGAAATTGTAACGCTTGACGAGGCAAAAGCTGCAGAACAAAAAAAGAGCACTGCTAAAAAGACCTGGATCTTCAAGGCGGATAACGTTCGGGACTTTGCCTGGACTTCTTCCCGCAAATTTGTATGGGATGCTATGCCGGCAAATGTGGAAGGCAAAAAAGTAATGTGTATGAGCTTCTATGGCAAGGAGGCTTACGGTCTGTACCGTCCTTATTCCACCAAAGCTGTGGCGCATACCATCAAGACCTACAGTAAGTTCACCATCCCTTACCCCTACCCGGTAGCCCAGAGTGTTGAGGCGGCTAACGGCATGGAATATCCCATGATATGTTTCAACTACGGTCGTACCGCTCCTGATGGCACGTACAGCGAGAGCACCAAGTATGGTATGCTGGGTGTGATCATTCATGAGGTGGGCCACAACTTCTTCCCTATGATCATTAATAGTGATGAGCGCCAGTGGACCTGGATGGATGAGGGCCTGAATACTTTTGTGGAATACCTGACCGAAGAACTCTGGGATAATAAATTTCCTTCCCGTCGCGGCCCCGCAGCTTCTATTGTAGACTATATGAAGCTTCCCAAAGACCAGTTGGAACCCATCATGACCAACAGTGAAAACATCATTGGTTTTGGTCCGAACGCTTACTCCAAACCCGCAACCGGCCTGAACATCCTGCGGGAGACCATCATGGGCCGCGAGTTGTTTGATTATGCATTCAAGGAATATTCCCGCCGCTGGGCCTTTAAGCACCCCACTCCCGCTGACCTCTTCCGTACCCTGGAAGATGCCAGTGCCGAGGACCTCGACTGGTTCTGGAGAGGCTGGTTCTACAGCACCGATGTTACGGATATTGCTATTGACACCGTACGGTACCTGCGTCCCGAATTCGGTGAACCCCAGAATAGGTACCCTTCCGGTACCACCACAACCAAACTGGCAAAACCGCAAGTGAACACATTCGAGGATATCTCAAAGGTGCGTAACCGTGAGGACAAGAATATCGTGTTTGAAACCGACAGAGATACCACCCTGCGCGATTTCTACTGGCGCTATGCCCGTGGACTGGAGCCTTATGACACCACCACTTATACCGTACCTGCTGTTTCCAATATTGAAAAAGCTGATGCCGAGGTACAAAAGCAATTTGGAGGCAAGCACATCTACGAAGTGGCTTTCTCCAATAAAGGCGGACTGGTAATGCCCATCATTGTTGAATTCACCTATGCTGATGGAACCACGGAAGTGGATCGGATTCCTGCCCAGATCTGGCGCAAGAACGAGAACAAAGTGACCAAGGTATATATGAAGGATAAAGAAGTAAAATCCATTCGCCTGGATCCCATGAGGGAGATTGCCGACATCAATGAAAGCAATAATACCTGGGGAACCATTGCTGCCCCCAGCAAATTCCAGCTTTATAAAATGAAGCAGGGAACCCGCGGTCAGAGCACGGGCATAACCCCGATGCAAAAAGCAAAAGAGAAAAAAGAAAAGAAAGGATTCTGATAATAAAAAAGGAGATGGTCACAACATCTCCTTTTT
>CBFGLD010000038.1:0-19691 GCA_965649495.1 uncultured Flavihumibacter sp.
ATTTTCCTCTGAACCACTCTGAGTACCAGCTGAAATGGGGTGATCTCTTTCCGAAACAGGGTTGTCTTTTTTTGAAACAGCGCCATCTGCTTCTATTTGGGAAGGCACAGCTTCAGTATGGCCCCCGGTTTCTTCCGCTATATTGTTAGCTGAACCTGTTCCGACAGTCGTTTGCGCTGCTGTTAAACCGGGTTCTTGCCGGTTGATACTCTCGGGAATTGGCTGGGGTCTGGAAACAGGCTGTGTCGAAAGGTCGTTGGTCCGATCTTTCAACACCAATGCCAGCCGCCACTCATTGGGTATGAACAACGCGGCATGATTATACCGATCTTCGGCCCGGGGATGCTGCTGGCTGAGTTGTTTCTTTAACAACAATACCTGCAGGCCAGCGGCATAGGGAAAGGTATCCGCAGCAGTTTGCAACTCCTGTAAGCTGAGTTCATCAAAGCCAGGTTTGCGAAAATAATGTTGTATGGTCTTGCTCAGTTGAAGCATAGCGGGTTGGCAATATACTGTTTATTACCAACTGGAAAAGATACGATTGAATATTTCATCACTCAGGTTGTTCACGATGGTTTCCTGCAACTGGGTTTCGGCTTGCTGCAAGCTAAGGCTGGCGCTGAAATCAAAATTCCTGCTAACATCGGCTTCAAAGTCGGCCTTTGGATCCTTCCGGTTCTGGAATACCACATGCACGGTCACATTCAGCCTGTTGGTAGCTGCTTGTTTGTCCGAGATGCCGGCCGTAATAAATGAATAATCCGTAATGGTGGCATTGATCTCATAATCCGCGTCTTCACCCTGAATCAGGGTAAGCTTGGTCTGGTTGTTCACTTTTTGCCGGAGCTTGTCGGTCAGCTGCGGGCTCAGCAAAGGATTGATGTACCGGGCCCGGTTTTCAATGAAGTTGATGCGTGCAGTTTTGATATCCTGTGGAATGGAAATATCCCGGAAAGTATAACAACCTGCCAGCAGTATCACCAGGGTCAGCAAGCTAATATAGGATCTAGTCGTTGATATCATACTCTTTCAGTTTTCGGTAGAGGGTCCTCTCGCTGATGCCCAGGTCGGATGCGGCATCTTTTCTTTTTCCTTTATGTTTTCGCAATGCTTTTTCGATCAGCTCTTTTTCCTTATCCATGATATTAAGCGATTCCTCTACTTCTTCGTGTGCATGGATATCATCGTGTGGCAACAGTACGGCAGATTGGGAAGCGCCGGCAGGTTGCAGGTAAGCAGGGGGCAATACGGTTGCCGCTGGCTGTTGGGGAAAGTCAACGCTTACGGGGTAGTCACGCAGCAAACTTTCCTTCGTGTAGGCCGCAGCTGCGGGTGCTTCGGACGGATTCTGCAATATTTCCACAAACATCTTCTTAAGTTCAGTGACATCCTTTTTCATGTCGAAAAAGAGCTTGTAAAGCAATTCCCTTTCATTATTGAACTCGTGTGAAGCGCCATGGGAAGAGCTGCTAACGACCATGGGCAAACGGTTCTGGCTGGTTTCCGGCAGGAATCTCCTCAGTTCTGCGGGACCCACCTGTTTATCGGAGGATAAAACCGAGATCTGGTCCGCAATATTCTTGAGTTCCCGCACATTTCCCGGCCAGGGGTAACTGGTTAAGATCTGCCGGGCCTCATCGTCAAGCTGTACGGGAGGAGTCTTATATCTTTCAGCGAAATCAACTGCAAATTTGCGGAATAGCAGCGGAATATCTTCTTTCCTGTCGCGCAGGGAAGGCACCCGTATGGGCACCGTGCTTAAACGGTAATAGAGATCCTCCCTGAATTTTCCCTTTTGGGTGAATTCAAGCAGGTCTTTGTTAGTGGCGGCAATCACTCTAACATCGGTCTTTTGCACTTTGGAAGAACCAACGCGAATGAATTCACCGGTTTCCAGTACCCGTAATAAACGGGCCTGGGTGCCCAGGGGCATTTCCCCGATCTCATCCAAAAAGATAGTTCCGCCGTTTACCGTTTCAAAATAACCTTTGCGACTGTCCACCGCCCCGGTGAAAGCACCCTTCTCGTGGCCGAATAATTCTGAATCGATGGTTCCTTCCGGGATGGCACCGCAATTGACCGCGATGAAGGGATTGTGTTTGCGGGCAGATAAAGCGTGTATGATCTGGGAAAAGGCCTCTTTTCCTACACCGCTTTCCCCTACGATCAAAACGCTCAGGTCAGTATTGGCAACTTGTGCCGCCACATTGAGGGCATGATTGAGGGCCGGTGAGTTTCCAATAATGCCGAATCGGTTTTTAATACTTTGTATGTCCATCGCGCGTTTAGAGTCTTTGTATTTTTAGAAGGAAGTGATCTCGCCGATAAGTGTTGCCTGGGTGCAATCGTTTACTTTAACCCACACATAATTACCCGGTTGTTCATTTCCGGTCTTCGGGAACACGATCACTTTGTTCTGGCTGTTGCGGCCCATCCAGTCGAGTTCACTCCGTTTACTGTTTCCTTCTATTAATACCTTGAAGGTCTTGCCCAGGTCCTGGTCGTTGCTTTCTTTGCTCAGCCTGTTCTGGACATCCACAATCTCCTGCAGGCGGCGTTTCTTTACTTCTTCCGGGATATCGTCACGGAAGCGCCTGGCTGCCAGGGTACCCGGACGTTCACTGTAAAAGAACATGTAACTGAAATCGTACCGGCTGTACTCCATAATACTCAGCGTGTCCTGGTGTTCCTCTTCTGTTTCGGTGCAAAAGCCGGCGATGATGTCAGCTGAAATGGCGCAGTCGGGGAGCAACTCCCGGATACGGTCAACTTTTGCCATGTACCATTCGCGTGTATAGGTGCGGTTCATCAGTTGCAGGATGCGGGTATTACCACTTTGTACCGGCAGGTGGATGTACTTGCAGATATTTTCATAACGTGCCATGGTATGCAGCACTTCATCCGTAATATCTTTCGGATGGCTGGTGGAGAAACGAACCCGCAGGTAGGGAGATATACGCGCTACTTTTTCAAGCAGCAGGGCAAAGGTGACACGTTCCTCCTTTGTTTCATCAATAAAGTAGTAGCTGTCCACATTCTGTCCCAGCAGGGTTACTTCGCGGTAGCCAGATTTATACAAGTCAAGACATTCTGCTACAATGCTTTCAGCATCTCTGCTTCTTTCTCTACCGCGGGTAAACGGTACGACGCAGAAGGAACACATATTATTGCATCCCCGCGTAATGCTTACAAAAGCGGTGATCCCATTGGAGTTCAGTCTCACGGGTGATATATCGGCATAGGTTTCATCCCGGCTGAGTAAAACATTGACCGCTTTCTGCCCGCTGTCTGCTTCATCAATAAGTGCCGGTAAAGTCCGGTAAGCATCCGGACCCACCACCAGGTCTACCAGCTTTTCCTCTTCCAGCAATTTTGCTTTTAGTCGCTCGGCCATACAACCTAACACACCTACCAGCATTCCAGGTTTTGATTGCTTCAGTTTCCGGAAATCGGTCAGTCGCTTTCGGACCGTTTGTTCTGCTTTCTCGCGGATAGAACAAGTATTCAGGAAGATCAGATCGGCCTCTTCCAGGTTGCGGGTGGCGCCAAATCCACTTTCGTTCAGAATGGCGGCCACAATTTCACTGTCAGAGAAATTCATCTGGCAGCCATAACTTTCTATGTAAAAATGTTTCCGGTATTGGTTCGGATCTTCGGCAAAAGGGGCATATGCTTCACCCTGCCTGGCTTCGTCGTGTACCTTTTGAGCAGTCAAATCCAGCATCTTTCGTTATTAAGTTTGCAAAAATAGCGAAAATCAAGGATTCGTGCCAAATTGGCAGACGAAGGCTTCATTACCAAAGGGGAAGTCCCTGGTAATAATCGAGTATCCGGGCACGCAGCACGTAATCGTATCGTGCCATAATCAGGTTTATGTTTGCCCTGTCGAGGTTATTGCGGGCTACCAGGTAATCTACGGAATGGAGAACTCCTTCATTGAATCTGGCTTCCGTTATGCGAAAGGACTCCTGGAAGGCATTGACCTGGTTGAGCAGGGCCTTATACCGGTTATAGGCGGCTGTCATGTTTACCCAGGCTTGTTCCACGGCCTGCTGGAGGCGCAATTTTGTTGTGTTTTCCACGTACCCGGCATTTTTCAGTTCCAACCGGGCCAGGCTGATGCGGTTACGGTTCTGAAAGGCATTTAATATCGGGATTCGAAGGCTCAGGTTTACATTGGTACTGTAGTTGTTCCGGAACTGGTCAGAATAGGGGATTTTTACCGCATCATAGCGGTCTTGCAGGGTATAAACCGGAAGGCTGCTACCGTTTGATTTCACAAAAAGATTGGTTTCTATTTCTTCCGAGCCCAGGTAGTTCTGGGTCCTGGCTGCGTTAGAATAATTGGTAAATAACCCTGCATTTAGTGACAAGGTGGGCCAGAATGCCGCTTTTCTTGCTTTTAATGCTTCTTCAGCACTGGAGGTGCGAAGGCTGGCAGCTTTTACAATCGCTAATTGTTGCAGCGCTTTCAAATAGATGGCCCCGGCATCTCCCTCGTATGTTTGCAGAAACTCTTCTGCACTGATCTGTTCCAACTGCAAGCGGGGGTTATAGGGCTGGTTCATCAGTTGGGTAAGCTGTAGTTTGGCGGATTCTAACTGGTTTCTTGTGTTCACCACTGTCACTTCATCGTTTGCCAGCTGCCCTTTGAGGTCTGAGAGTTGTGAGGGATTGATGGTTCCTTCTTCATTTAATAGTGATAACCTTTCCACCTGCTTTTGACTCAGTTGCACCTGGTTATTCACCTGGGCCAGCTGGTCCTGGTTGCTCAGCACCTGCAGATAAGCAATGATGATCTGGAGGGTAAGATTGTCTTTTTGTTGCTGTATATCCATCAGGCTGGCCTCATAAGCATAACGCTGTTGTTTGATCATTTGCTGGTAGGCAAGACCACTGAACAAGACTATTCCGCCTGAGATGCCATAGTTTGCATAATTTATATTTTGATTAAGGTAGGAATTGGTGAAGGGGTCGATGCTTCGCCCCTGGTTCAGGCCATGTTCTGCAAATCCGTTGATAGCGGGCAGGAGGTTGTTTCTGCTTTGCCGGTAATCAATTTGGGCGGAACCAGACTGCAATTCTGCTTGTTTCAATTCCAGGTTTTGTTCCCATGCGATCTCCACACATTGCCGCAGGTTTAGTGTATTACGACTGCTGTCCTGGGAAGCCACATCCTGGGATGTCCCTGTAACAAAAAAAATAAGGGCAGTTATGCGTGCCAGGTGGTTGATTAGCTGTTTCATAATGTTTGGGCGTGATGGTCTATCCTTCCATCCAATAAGTGAATGATCCTGTTTCCATAAGTGGCGTTTTTTTCTGAATGGGTCACCTGGATGATAGTGACACCATCCTTTTCATTGAGTTCCCGGAATAATTGCATGATCTCTTCACCCTGTTTGGAATTGAGGTTGCCGGTGGGTTCATCAGCAAGCAATAATTTGGGCTTTGCAATCAATGCCCGGGCAATCCCAACCAATTGCTGCTGCCCTCCGGAAAGCTGGTGGGGAAAGAGATCTTTTTTCCCTACAATATTAAATCGGTCGAGCATGTCCGCCACCATAGCCTTCCGTTCGGAAGATCGGGTATCCTGGTACAGCAAGGGGGTTTCGATGTTTTCATAAACAGTTAGCTCATCTATCAGGTGATAGGCCTGAAACACAAATCCCATGTGCTGCTTATACAACAGCGTACGTTGCTTTTCTTTTAGTTCGTGTACCGCTTCTCCCATAAAGTGGTATTGCCCTTCATCTGCATCATCCAGCATGCCGATTACATTCAGCAAAGTGGATTTTCCGGAGCCTGATGGCCCCATGATGGAGATGAATTCTCCTTCCTGCACTTGGAGGTTAATATCTTTCAACAGGAAGGTGCGGTTGCCTGCTGTTGTGACCCATTTCGTTATGTTTCGCAGTGTGATCATATTATTGTCATTGGGACTTCAGGCTGGTGACGGGATTGTTTTTTGCTGCCTGCAGGGTTTGCCATCCGATCGCCAGTATGGCAACACCCACTACCAGTATTCCGGCCAGGCCATACATCCACCATTGTAGATTGATGCGGTAGGGATAACCTTGCAGCCACTGGTTGATTCCCCATGCCGACAGCGGAAATGCAATGATTACCGCAAGCACAACCATACGCAGAAAATCTGCGGTCAGTATTCGTATGATTCCTGCTTCGGAAGCTCCAAGTACCTTACGCACGCCGATTTCCTTGGTCCGGCGTTGCGCGGTTATGGTGGCCAGCCCCAGTAATCCGATACAGGATATGATGATGGTGAGGACCGCGCCGAAAGTGATCATTTGTTTCCATTTGCTTTCAGCTTCATACGCCTGCAGGTTTTCCTGGTCCTTATAGTGGAGCGTAAAAGGCTGCAAGGGGAAGAAGGTCTTGAATACTGCAGCAAGATGTTGCTGTACACTTTCGGGGTCATGTGCTTCCTCACGGACATACACATCGTGAAATCGCATCTCCGGATTTGCGGTGAAAAGTTGCGGACCTTTTACTTCTGTAAGCGACTGGTAATGATAATCCCGGATCACGCCGATAACCTTGTATTTTCTGTTCCGGTAATAAAAGTCCACCACCTGCCCGATAGGGTCCTGCCAACCGGCCTTTTTCACAAAACTTTCGTTAACAATTACACTTTCAGCAGTATCTGTTACAAGTGCGGCTGAAAAATTGCGCCCCTTTATTACTGGAATTTTGAATAATGGGAAATAATGTTCATCGATATATTTAAAATTGAATTCCATCTCTGTGCTTCCATTCACTCTCGCAATCGTCATATTGAATCCTCCCTGGTCGGCTGCTACCTGTTGCACTTCCGGATGTTTCATCAATTCATGTCTGAAAAGGTCCAGTTTGGGTTTATCCATACTGCCAGTACTTATGCGGATCACCCCCTTATCATTGTATCCCAGGTCATAGTTCCTTAGAAAATTAAACTGGCTGTACATAGTGATGACAGCTATGATCAGGAATGTTGCCAGGGCAAACTGGAAAACCACCATACCGCGGGCCAGCAAACTTTTACCTTTCATTTCTCCTTTTCCATAAAGTGTCTGAACCGGGTTGAACCCGGATAATATAATGGCCGGATAAAAACCCGCGAGCAGGACCGTTATGGCTAACAGGGAGATATAACCGATGATCAGCCTGGCATCCAGCAGGTAGCTGAAGGAGAGCTGTTTGTTGGCCAGTTCATTGAAATAGGGGAGTGAAAGGATGACCAATAGAATTCCCAACAGGAAAGCAATAGTGCAAAGGACCATGGCCTCACCAAGGAACTGGATAACCAGTTGTACACGTTGCCCGCCCACAGCTTTACGAATTCCGATTTCCCGGGAGCGCCTGATGGCCCTTCCAAGAGTAAGATTTATAAAATTGATACAGGCGATCACCAGAATCAGTATGGCTATACCCGATAGTATATAACTATACATGGTATTACTGGCACCCACCAGCCCGTTATCTGCGCGGTATACGGGGTCCAGATGCATGCTGGTAAAGGGCTGCAGGCCGTAGCGGGTTTTATCTTCAATACCGAATTCTTTTTTAAAACCTGCCATCTCTTCAGCAGATTCGCTCACGTAGACCCTGTTCATCTGGGCTGCCACTGCAGAAGGGTCACTTCCTGGCTTTAACTTAATAAAAGTGTTCAGGAAGAAATTTCCCCAGGACATGTTCTCCGCCTGGTTGGTTGCCTTCATAGATAACAACAACTGTGGGCGAAGAGAGGAATTCTGGGGGGCATTTTTCATTACTGCGGATACCTGGTAGGGCTCAAAATTTTCACCCCTTTTTAGTTCCAGGGTCTGTCCCACGATATCGGTCCGACCAAAGAATTTTATTGCCAGGGATTCATTCAACACTACCGACCTGGGGTCATCCAGCGCGGACCGGGCACTTCCGGAAAGCAGTGGAAGGGTAAATACACGGAAGAAATTAGTGTCAGCATAGGCTGCATCCTGGTTGAAAAGCTCATTGTTTGTACGTACCGTCAGGTATTCGGACTGGTAACGAACAAATGTTTCAATAGCCGGGATGGTACGCTGGAAGGAAGGTCCCGGCAGGAGCCCTGTATTACCCGTCTGGTGTTTGTTTCCGGATGGGTCCTGAAGGTCGGCCGTAATGCGGTAAATCTGTTCAACTTGATTATGAAACCGGTCATAGCTGATTTCATCCAGGGTATACAGGTAAATCAGCATGCAGCAGGCCAACCCAAGGCTGAGACCTAATATATTAATAGCCGAAAATGCTTTGTTCCTTTGCAGGTTCCTGATAGCGATCAGGAGATAATTTTTGAACATTATTTTTGATTTATTCGGTCCTTATACTTTTAGCGGGGTTTGCCAGGGCTGCTTTTAGTGCCTGAAACCCAACGGTAATTAATGCGATAAAGGCTGCCATCAATCCTGCTACGAGGAAAACCCACCAGCCAATGTTGACGCGGAATGCGAAGTCCTGTAACCAGTTATTCATGAGTAACCAGGCAAGGGGGAAAGCGATGGCTGCAGCGATGCATACCAGTTTCAGGAAATCTTTTGAAAGTAAAACCATGATCTGGTTTACGGAAGCGCCCAGCACTTTTCGTACGCCTATCTCCTTGGTCCTTTGCTCAGCCATGAATGCCGCTAGTCCAAAGAGCCCCAGGCAGGCGATGAGGATGGCCAGGACGGCAAAACTTAACGCCAGTTTTCCGGCTTTTTGCTCAGCGGTATACATATTGTTGAAAGATGCATCCAGGAAAGAGTACTCAAAAGGATAACCGCTGGCATGACTGGTAAATGTCTTCTCTACCTGTTTTACCAGGTTTTGGATATCCTGACTTTCCATTTTTACAGCTATTGTCCAGTCAGACCGGCGTAGTCGCATACAGAGCGGTCCGATCTTTTCTTTCATAGTTGAAAAATGGAAATCTTTCACTACCCCAATAATGGTATATTCAATCATTTCTGAATCCACACTGCCTGCGCTGCGGTACACTTTTTTACCAATTGGGTCATCATACCCCAACATACCTGCTGTAGTTTCATTGATGATCAGCGCCAGGGAATCCGAAACAAATGATTTGGAGAAATTCCTTCCTTTTTTGATTTCCATACCCAGCAGCGGGATATATTCTTCATCAATACTCCAAACCTGCATATTGAACCCGTTTTTCATATCCATAACCGCTTCCCGCGAGAATGTATTATCGTTACGGCTGCTGTTAGCTACCGGCAGGAAGCCTGCATTGGCAACTGCTTTTACTCCCGGTAAACGGAGTAATTCGTTTTTAAAAGACGCGGTGCCATCCCCCATAACATGGGTATTGTCAATGACCATTACCTGGTCCTTGGAGAATCCCAATTTCTTTTGTTGTATATACCCTAATTGCCGGTAAACCACCATAGTTCCTACTATTAACAGTATGGCCATGGAAAATTGTACTACCACTAAGGCACTTCTCAGGTTGGTTTTTTTGGCGCCACCGGCCAGCTTTCCTTTCAGAACGGTGATGGGTTTGAATGAGGATAAGAAGAATGCAGGATAAGTGCCTGCAAGCAACCCGATAACAAAAGGAAGCAGGGCCAGAACGACCAGGAACTTTGGCTGCAGGAATTGGGAGATGTTTATCTGCTTTCCTGCAATGTCATTGAACCAAGGAAGGATTAAAAAGGCTATTGCTATTGCGATCAGCAGTGATAGAAAAGAGATCAGGGTTGATTCCGTAAGGAATTGTTTCATGAGGGTCTGGTGCGTGGTTCCCAACACTTTCCGGATGCCAACTTCTTTGGCGCGATTGGCGGAACGTGCGGTGGATAGGTTCATAAAGTTGATGCAGGCTATAAGTAATATAAATACGGCCACCGCCATGAATATGTATACATACTGGATATCACTGTTGGTTCCAAGTTCTGCAATACGGGCAGAATGAAGGTGTATATCTGTTAAGGGCATCAACGTGTACTCCAGCTTGTTTCCCGATTTCTCCATTTCTTTTATGCTCTTCACCTGCATGCTTTGCTGCAACACCGGGAAAATATAACGGTTGATGTACTGGGGGAACTTCGCTTCCAGGTTCGCAGCGCTCACCCCTGGCTGCAATAGCAGGAAAGTGACAAAATTATGGCTCAGGTAATCACCGAACCCATATTCCACATTGTCCATGGAAAACAGGAAGTCATACTGGAAATGGGATCTGCGGGGCATATCCCTGATCACAGCGGTTACCTTGTAAAGGGTGCCGCCGTTATCTTTTGTTTCCATCATTTTCCCCACCACATCAAGGCTCGTGAAATATTTTTTAGCCGTACTCTCTGTAATTACAACAGAATTGGGTTCGTTCAACGCTGTTTGGAGATCACCCGCTAATGATTCAAAACTGAAGATGTCAAAGAGTGTTGAATCAGCATGTGCCACTTTTTTTTCCTCAATGAAGTTGTTTCCCTTTTTCACCAGCTTTGATCCGTTGGATGCATAAATGCGGGCGTACTGTTCTATCTCCGGATAATCTTTTTTTAGTGTCTGTCCCATCATATCGGAACTAACGGCCAGGCTCATATTATTTCCTCCAAATAGAATGTCGGAATTTATACGGAATATTCTTTCCGCTTTCTCATGATGCCGGTCATAACTGAGTTCATCTATTACGTAAAGGGTGATGAGCAGGAAACAGGCAAGTCCTGTTGCCAGTCCAATGATGTTCAGCAAGGAAAAGAACCGGTTCTTTAACAGTGTTCTCCAGGCTATCTTAAGATTGTTAAGGAGCATATTATAAGGTTTATTCGGAACGTAATGTTTTAGCCGGGTTGCCCAGGGCTGCCCTGGATGCATTCAGGCTGATAGTAAGTAAGGCGATAAGCAGAATGATGATTCCAACTCCCAGAAATACCCCCGGCCCGATTGTTGTCCGGTATTCAAAATTCCCGAGCCACTCATGCATGGCCCACCAGGCTATTGGTATAGCTATCAGAAAAGCCAGTGCTATCAGCCACAGGAATTCAGATGACATTAAGAGGAGCAGTTGTTGTAGGGATGCGCCCAGCACTTTGCGGATACTGATCTCCTTACTTCTTCTTTCGATACTGAACGCCACCAGACCAAACAACCCTAAACAACAAACGAAGATTGCCAGTCCTGAAAAGATCACAGACAATTCTCCAATCAATTCTTCGCCATCGAATTTGGCCTGGAATACTTCATCCAGGAAGCGGTATTCAAATGGATTATCGGGGTTGTGACGCGTAAACACCTGCTCTACAGCTGCAATTGTTTTTTTGAGGTCCACCTGATTTCGTAACCTGATATTGATCTGACCCGACCAGTTGGGTTCATAAACAATCATGGCAGGACTTGCGGCTGCATAGGGCGAGTTTACAACCATATTTTCAATTACGCCACTGATGACCCGCTTGCGTCCAGCCCATTCTATCTCACGGCCAACAGGGTCTTTTATACCCATTATATTTATTGCCGCCTGGTTAAAAATGATATGATTGGTATCATTCTGGCGGAAATCCTGTCCTTCCGTAAGGGTGGCTCCGATGGTTTTAACCAGATTGTCTCCCGCAAACAAAAATCCTATCACCAGATTGTTATTTACTGGAGCGCCTGGCCATTGTACACCGCCTGTAAATCCAAATATATCGGTTACGGAACTGGAGGTATAAGTTATTGATTCCACCAATCCAGTTTGGTCCAACTCGTTCCGGATCGCCTGCAGATTACGGTGCACCTGGGGGGATGAGTTTACCATCAATAAATTGTTTGTATTGTAACCGAGGTCACGGTTACGCACATGTTGCAATTGCTGGTAAATGATAAGGGTAGCGGAAATCAATAGTATTGAAATAACAAACTGCGCCGTAACCAGGATCTTCCTGGGCAGCAAGGCTCGCTTACCTGGAAGAAAACTGCCTTTTAAAACTTTTACCGGCCGGAAACTACTCAGGTATAATGCGGGGTAACTTCCTGCAAGCAAACCAGTTAATATTATAATACCCAGGGTCACTATCCATACCCATGGTTCAGCAAATGGTATCAGGATTTCCTGTTGGATCAATTGGCCAAAGAGGGGAAGGCTGATCCAAACAAAAACAGCGGCAAGCAGAAAACTGATCATTGCAAGTAATATGGATTCCGTTATAAACTGCAGCAGCAACTGTTTTCTTTCCGAGCCAAGGGTTTTCCGGATTCCCACTTCTCTTGCCCGCTTCTCAGATCTTGCTGTACTGAGGTTCATGAAATTTACGCATGCGATCAGTAATATTATGATGGCGATCCAGGTAAACAGGTTTACATACTGTATGCGCCCCCCGGTATTCTTGCCATCCCGGAACTCTTCGTATAATCTCCACTTGCTCATCGGGTGTAATAAGATGGATCCCCTGGTGGTTACATTTTCACCCGGCGCATTTTTTCGTATGAGAGCTATCGTCTTTTGTTCCAGACCGTTTATGCTGGCGCCGTGTTTTACCAGGAAGAATACCCGGTTGCCACAGTTCACCCAGTCAGTCAGGCCATTCCGTACCTCTTCGGAAGAAGGATGAAAGGGTATCAATGCCTCAAAACGGATAGTAGCGTTTTCTGGCAGATCCCGTACTACTGCCTTTATAGTCAGGTTGCGGTCATTATTGATCCTGACCGTTTCGCCTAAAACCCGGGTATGACCGAAAAATGCTTTTGCTGTACTTTCCGTTACCACCATGGCATCGGGGTCTTTCAGCACCTGGTCGCTACCTTCCAGGAACTCGGTAGAAAACAGTTTGAAAAAATCCGCGGAAGCGGTCAGGGTTTGCCTGCGGATCATTTTATCCCCAATTGTATATAAGGGGGTGCTCCCAAAATCCATGATCACCGATTCTTCCACTTCCGGGAAACTGGCTTTGGCAGCAGCAGGAAGGGGAAACATCATGTCAGGCCCGGTGGTGACCTGCCCGTTGAAATCCCGGTTGCAATAAACGTGGTAAACCCGGTCATAATGCTGGTTATGTTTGTTCCACGACCTTTCATTGTAAACCCACAGGAATATGATCAGCGTAGTAGCCATGCCAATACTGAGTCCTGCGATATTAATGATCGAGAAAACCCGGTTTTTCTTCAGGCTTCGGTATGCAATTTTGAAATAATTGTATAACATGGATAAGGTTTGGATGGATTATACCATGATGTTTTCCATTACTGTCTGCCCATCCAGCATTCGAATGATCCGATGGCTGTAGCGGGCATCGTGTTCACTGTGGGTCACCATTACAATGGTGGTGCCGGCTTCGTTGAGATCGGTCAGTAATTGCATCACCTCGTTACCGTTACTGGAATCCAGGTTGCCGGTCGGTTCGTCTGCAAGTATCAGCTTGGGATTATTCACTACTGCCCGGGCTACGGCTACCCGTTGCTGTTGTCCGCCCGACAATTGTTGTGGGTAATGATTTCTTCGGTGCATGATCACCATTTTATCCAGCACTTCTTCTACTATCTTTTTTCGTTCCGCCGGTTTAACACCCGTATAGATCAGTGGCAGTTCCACATTTTCAAATACGGTTAATTCATCGATCAGATTGAAACTCTGGAAGACAAAACCGATATTCCGCTTTCTAAGGTCGGCCCGTTTGCGTTCATTGAAACCTGCAACTTCTATTCCATTGAACAGGAAACTACCCGCATCGGGGTCATCCAGTAATCCCAGGATATTAAGCAGGGTAGACTTGCCACATCCCGATGGGCCCATCACCGCTACAAATTCTCCCTCTTTCACTTCAAAGGATAATTTGTTAAGAGCTACCGTCTCCACTTCTTCGGTACGGTATATTTTTTCCAGGTTAGAGATCTTTATCATATCTATAAAAGAATGGTTAAATGAATAAAAGTATGGATAGAGGAGAGGAGGGTATCTCTTCTGCCTTTTCGAAAGGTTCCATGTTTTCTCCAGCAGGATTTGCCATGTAAGCAGGTGCCACTGAATGGAGTTTACCGGAAAGGCAGGCCTGCATCCGGCACTCTGACTCCATACTAAACACCAGCATCACTGTCAGCAGGAGCAGGGTTTTGATGAAAATTTGCATAAAAAAGGTTTAATGGTTGATGGTATGTTTCAGCCTGGTTTAATGGTTACTTATTTTTTAAAACCAATTCCTGGTTATCGCCAAAATTTTCGTATGAACTGGTGATTACTTTATCGCCCGGTTCAAGCCCACTCAGTACCTCATAATTATCCGGACTCTGCATGCCCAGTTGGATGTTTACCCGGTATGCCCTGTTGCCGTTCCCGTTTACTTTATACACCCAGTTGCCTCCTGTCTGTTGGTAGAACCCTCCCTTGGGTAAAAGGATCGCTTCTTTCTCATCACTCAGCGCAAGCCTGACCTGCAGGGTCTGGCCCCGTCGTACTCCTTTGGGAATATCACCTTCAAATTCCATATCCACCTGGAAACGTCCACCGGTGACCTGGGTATAAACTTTTTTAATGATCAACGTATAATCCTTGCCGGCAAAACCGAAAGTGCCGCGCAAACCGGTAATTATCCTGCTTATATAATGTTCATCAATATCTGCCCTGACCTTGAATCCACTGAGCACATCCAGTTGTCCCAGCCTTTCTCCCTTATTCTTGCTCTGCCCGATCTCCGCATCCAAAGATGTCAGCTGGCCATCCACTGGTGCGCGTACTACTAGGTCGCCCACCTTACGCCGCATCAACTGTAATGCATTTTGCATGCGTGCATAAGATTGCTGCATCTGGTTTAATTGCTGCGAGCCCGAAATGGAATCCTTTCTCAGGATATCTGCGGTCAGTTTTTTGCGCTTAACCTGGTAATCGTACAAGTTCTCAGAGGATTTATATTCCTGCGCACCTATAGCTTTTTGCTCGTAAAGGCGCTTGTTCACCCTGTACAGCCGTTCCGCCTCTTTTAGAGCGTTATCCACTTCAGCCATCTGGTTCAGCCGGGTGATGGTATTCTGGTCTGCATTGTTCTTACTGATCTGCATTTGAGTCAATACATTAAAGACCTGGGTCTCCTGGTTACTGAGGCTCAGTTCCAGGTCGGTATTGCTGAGGCGAAGTATTGGCTGGCCCTTTGTCATGATGGCCCCGTCTTCTACGTATTTCTCTTCCACCCGGCCACCTTCAGTTGCATCCAGGTAAATGGTTGTAACCGGTAACACTATGCCATTAACCGGAATGTTTTCCTGGAAGACCCCTTTTTTGATCTCACTGATGGTTATACGCTCGGTGTCTACATTAAGCCTGCTGGCGCCAGCTGTATAATAATAACTGGCACCAATAAGTGCTGCCAGCAAGGTTATACCTGTGATCGTCCAGATCTTCTTAGGCGTCCATTTCTTTTTTTCGATGACTCTGTCCACTTTGAAAGGATTGATGGTTTGGCTACGGTTTTAATAAGAAAGGGCGTGCCAAAAAATTAAATAATGATAATCAAATGATTATGAACTTGTCCTGTAAGTAAGTGTACGCTTTTGATACAACTACTGTCCGCTTTCAGGGCGGTGCGTACAGTGTAAATAAATCCTATCATTGTAGTTCAATTATGACACTTAAAGACGCTACCATACTGGTTGTTGACGATGATACCGATGTGTTGACCGCGGTCAGGCTTCTCCTGAAAACCGAGGCCCGGGAAGTGGTTACAGAAAAGAATCCGCAGCTCCTGCCTTCACTGCTGGCAACAAGGCGCTTTGATGTGATCATGCTTGACATGAATTTTACCAGCAGCATAAATACCGGGAACGAGGGATTATTCTGGCTTCGCCGCATAAAGGAATTGAAAAGTGACGCAGGGGTCATCATGATCACTGCCTATGGCGATGTTGACCTGGCCGTGCAGTCGCTCAAAGATGGTGCGGCAGACTTTGTGGTAAAACCCTGGCATAACGACCGACTCATAAGCACCATCAAAGATGTGCTCCGGAAAAGAGCAGGTATACGTGATAGTGATACCCCTGATGCAAACAGTATCATAGGTTCGGAATTGTTAGGAGAGTCGGAGCAGATGCAAGCCATTTTTTACAAGATCGAAAAGATCGCCCCTACAGATGCCAATATCCTGGTGTTGGGAGAAAACGGTACGGGCAAGGATTTAATAGCAAAAGCCATACACCAGCATAGCCTGCGGGCCGGTAAACCCTTTGTTAAGGTAGACGTGGGGGCTCTTACAGACTCGTTGTTTGAAAGTGAACTGTTCGGACATGTGAAAGGAGCGTTCACGGATGCCCGTGAGGACAGGGTAGGCCGGTTTGAAGCGGCCAGCGGGGGAACCATATTCCTGGATGAGATCGGAAACACAACACTTCAGCAGCAGGCCAAATTGCTGAGTGTGTTACAGAATCGCCAGGTGACCCGGTTAGGTTCTAATACCCCCTTACCTGTTGACGTCAGACTCATTTGCGCCACCAACCTGCCGATCAGTGAACTGGCCAATGAAAACCGTTTCCGCAAGGATCTGATCTACCGGATCAATACAGTTGAGATCATGGTGCCACCCTTGAGAAAGCGCGGAAAAGATATCCTCCTGCTTGCCCGGTACTTCAACAAAATGTACAGCAACAAGTATTGCAAGCCACTACTCAGTTTTGATAATTCCGCACAGGAAAAATTGCTGACATATCCCTTTCCGGGAAATGTTCGAGAACTGCAATACACTATTGAACGCGCTGTGATCATGGCCGAGGATGCGGAATTAAAAGCATCGGACCTCCTGTTCTCACCTATTGAATCGGTAATGGAAAACCGGGAAGAGCAGGCAGACTTCAAACTGAGTGCGGTGGAAAAGAATACGATCCTGAAAGTGATTGAAAAACATAATGGTAATATTACCCGGGCCGCAAAGGAACTGGGATTGACGCGCACTGCCCTTTATCGCAGACTAAGCAAATATGATATCTGAAAAATTTGAAACAAAACTGGCCCTCCGGGTTTTCCTGCTTTTTATCGTGTTGCTTTGCGCGGCATGGTTCACCATTAATGGCGATTATCCCTTCCTGGTAGTTTTGGTGCCGCTGGCGGGTTACCAGGTCTATGATCTCTACCGGTCACAACGTAAAGCCCAGGATGAACTGGATCAGTTTGTGGAATCGGTGCATTACCGTGATTTTTCCCGGTATTTCGATGTAAAGCATGCTCCGGTAGAATTACAACCCTTACGACAGGGGTTTAATGAGATCAATTCGGCTTTTAAGGGTATCAGTAAGGAAAAGGAAACCCAATACCAGTACCTGCAGCGTATACTGGAATTGGTGGATACGGGCATACTTTCCTATGATACCCAAAGCGGGGAGGTGGAATGGATGAATGAAGCCCTTAAAAAGATGCTGCAGATCCCTTACCTCAAATCGATTCATTCACTTTCACGCCGTGATGCCGAACTGGCGGCCACCATACAAACCATCAAACCGGGTGAAGCCAAGATCGGAACAGCCCACCTGGAAAAGGGAAGTTTTAAGGTGTTGCTTTCCTGTTCTGCCTTCCAGACAGAGGGTAGGGTGTATAAGCTGATTGCGTTCCAGAATGTGAGCGAGGCACTGGATGAAACAGAGAGCCGGGCCTGGTCGAGGTTACTGAGTGTCATGACGCATGAGATCATGAATAGTGTGGCACCCATTAGCTCACTGGCCGATACTCTTAAAAACCGTCTCCATCAGGTGGCCGGTGATTTGAAGGATCAGTCGGGCAGTTTTGATGACCTGGAACTGGGTATTGATACCATTAAAAGAAGGAGTGAAGGGTTACTGCGTTTTGCTGAAACCTATCGCAGCCTGAATAAAATAACCACATTAAACCTTTCCCGGGTCAAAGTACTTGAGCTGTTTCAAAACCTGAACCTGCTGATGCAACCCAAGCTGGAGCAAATGGGCATTGAAGTAGAGGTTATCCTGAAAGATCCGGAACTTGAGCTGGAGGCAGATACCAACCTGGTTGACCAGGTAATGATTAACCTTTTGGTGAATGCCATGGACGCCGTGAAGGACCGCCAGCAACCTCGTATTGTATTGTCGGCCTACCTCAATACCAACGGGCGCACCATGATCCGTATAGCCGATAACGGTGCCGGTATGCCGCCGGAAGTGCTGGATAAAATATTCATCCCGTTTTTCAGTACCAAAAAAAGTGGTAGTGGCATCGGATTAAGCCTTTGCAAACAAATTATGATGCTGCATAAAGGCAATATCCAGGTGCAAACAGTAGAAGGAGAGGGCACGGCATTTATCCTGCAGTTCTGACCCTGAAGATACCAGTTTAAGAACCCTTCTCGAAGGATGCTCGAACGATGCTCGAAGGATTGTCGAATCAATATGCACGAACGGGCATATAAGTAAATAAAGGTGACCTGCATGGTCACCTTTAGAATTCATTCATCAAAAATTAAGCCATATCAAACCTGTCCAGGTTCATCACCTTATTCCATACCGCCACGAAGTCTTGCACAAATTTCTCCCGGGCATCTTCACAGGCATAAACTTCCGCAATGGCCCGGAGCTCAGAGTTGGATCCGAAGATCAGGTCTGCCCGCGTTGCGGTCCAAAGGACCTCCCCGCTTGCCCTGTCGTATCCTTCAAAAAGTTGCGCATCCTCAGATACAGCCTTCCAACTGGTGCCGAAATCGATCAGGTTCACAAAAAAATCATTGGTCAGCACTTCCGGCTGCTGGGTGAATACACCATGCTTTGATCCATCATAGTTGGTTCCCAGTACTCGCATTCCTCCCAAAAGCACCGTCATTTCCGGAGCGGTGAGGGTTAACAGTTGCGCTTTATCTACCAGCATTTCTTCTGCGGATGTGGTGGTTCGGGGGCGCAGGTAATTCCGGAAAGCATCTGCCTGGGGTTCCAGGATTGTAAAGGACTCGATATCGGTTTGCTCCTGGCTGGCATCAGCCCTGCCTGGAGTAAAGGGAACGGTGATTTCGTGTCCGCCATTCCTGGCTGCCTGCTCCACTGCGGCAGCACCACCCAATACGATAAGGTCTGCCAGGGAGAGACGCTTGTTTCCTTCCTGGGTATTATTGAATTCCTCCCGGATGGCTTCCAGTTTTTCCAGGACGTTAGCCAGCTGTGTTGGATGGTTTACCTCCCAGTATTTCTGGGGAGATAACCGGATCCTCGCGCCGTTGGCACCTCCTCTTTTGTCTGAACCCCGGAAGGTGGAAGCCGCGGCCCAGGCAGTTGAAACCAATTGGGAAATAGTGAGTCCGGATGCCAGCACTTTGTTTTTCAGGTCTGAAATATCCTGTTCATTTACCAACTCATGTGTTACGGAGGGGATCGGATCCTGCCAGATCAGTTCTTCGGCAGGTACTTCCGGGCCCAGGTAACGGGCACGGGGACCCATATCCCGGTGTGTAAGTTTGAACCATGCCCGGGCAAATGCATCTGCAAATGCTTCGGGGTGTTCCAGGAAATGGCGGGATATTTTTTCATAAGCCGGGTCCACCCGTAAAGCCAGGTCCGTTGTCAACATAAAGGGGGCATGCTTTTTTTCCGGGTCGTGTGCATCGGGTACCAGTCCGGCGCCGGCATCTCCTTTGGGTTTCCATTGATGGGCACCTGCCGGGCTCTTGGTGAGTTCCCATTCATACCCAAAAAGGTTTTCGAAATAATTATTACTCCATCGCGTTGGAGTGGTGGTCCAGGCTCCTTCCAGTCCGCTGGTAATGGTATCCGCCCCAAAACCAGTCCCGAAGGTGTTT
>CBFGLD010000039.1:0-19486 GCA_965649495.1 uncultured Flavihumibacter sp.
CCTGGGCCATGGCAATCTTTATTTTTTTGGAAGCACTAATGTAGTAAAAAGCGGCTCATCTCCTCATGGTATTCCGCGGCCACCCGTGTTGCAGCTTCCGCAAAATCTTCGCCGCCGGAAGCGTAGATGATGGCCCTGCTGGCGTTGACGAGCAGACCGCAGTCCCGGTTCATGGCCTTTTGGGAGATCTCCTGCAGGCTGCCGCCCTGGGCACCCACGCCGGGAACCAGGAAGAAATGATCGGGAAGGATCTTGCGGATATTGAGGAAGGCATCGGCCTGGGTTGCGCCCACCACGAACATGAGGTTGTCAGGACTGCCCCAGCCCGATACGGTGCGCATCACTTTTTCATAGAGGTACTCCTCTCCCATTTTCTGCAATTCAAAATCTGCGGCCCCTGCATTAGAGGTAAGTCCCAGCACGATGGTCCATTTGTCCGTATATTCCAGGAAGGGTTTCACGCTGTCCGCCCCCATATACGGGGCTACGGTGATGGCGTCAAAGGGCAGGGTTTCAAAAAATGCTTTGGCATATTGCGTGCTGGTATTTCCGATATCGCCGCGCTTGGCGTCGGCAATACGGAGATGGCTATCCGAAATATAATGCACCGTTTCTTCCATGGCCTCCCATCCCTTGCGGCCCATCGATTCGTAGAACGCGGTATTGATCTTGTAACTGGTGCAATAGTGGCGCGTAGCGTCAATGACGGCCTTGTTAAAATCGATGACAGCATTGGGCCGGCCCTGCAGGTGTGCGGGTAATTTAGAAGGATCGGTATCCAGTCCCACACAGAGGTAGGAACTTTTGACACGGATCTGTCGGATGAGTTCAGCACGGTTCATGGCCGCGAAGATACTATATTCTGTTGCCGGCTCAGAGGGCAGCCTTCAATATGTTGGCGAAATGCCAGATCTCTTCAAAGCTGTTGTAGAGAGGAACAGGAGCCACGCGGATCACATTAGGTTCCCGCCAATCGGCGTAAATGCCTGCTTCGGTAAGTTTGTCGAACACTTCCCTTCCTTTTTGCAGCATGAGCAGGGAAAGCTGGCATCCTTTTTCTTCGGGATCGGCGGGGGTGATCAGTTGCAGGATGGGTTGTTCCTGTTCGGCGTTGATGGCCTCCAGGAGGTAGCGAAGGTAATTGCTGAGCTGGCGGCCTTTGAGGAGCAGGTTGGGGAAGCCGGCCTTGTCAAAGAGTTCCAGCGATGCCCGCACACAGGCCATAAGGATGGGAGAAGGAGTACTGAGCTGCCAGCCTTCGGCGCTTTGGATGGGCACAAATCCCTTCTGCATCAGGAAGCGGGTGGACTTATCATAACCCCACCACCCGGCGAAGCGATGAATGGATGGGTCTTTATGGTAACGTTCATGGACAAAGGCAGCAGCCACTGCGCCGGGACCGGCATTCAGGTATTTGTAGTTGCACCAGCAGGCAAAGTCTACGTTCCATTCGTGCAGATTCAGTTCAACGTTGCCGGCGGCATGCGCCAGGTCGAACCCCACTTTGGCGCCGGCCCTCCGGGCGGCGGCGGTGATGGAGGCCATATCAAAGACCTGGCCGGTGTAATAGTTAACTCCACCCCAAAGTACCAGCGCCAGTTCGGCTGCATGATCGTTGATGGCGGAAAGAATGTCTTCGTGGCGGATGCAGTGTTCCCCTTCGCGTGGGGAAATTTCAACGAGAACAGTGGCGGGGTCAAGTCCCATTGCTTTGAGATGGGTCTCCATCATGTACTGGTCTGAGGGAAAAGCTTTGGCTTCGCATAATATCTTATTGCGGGCGCCCTGCGGCCGGAAGAAGCTCACCATCAGGAGGTGGAGGTTGGTGGTGAGCTGGTTCATGACCACGATCTCATGAGGGTGTGCCCCCACGATCCGGGCCATGGGTGAAGCCAGGTGGTCGTGGTAATGCATCCAGGGGTCACTGCCGAGGAAGAAGCTCTCTACTCCATGCTGGTTCCATTGCCCGAGCACCTTATCGATGAAGGCGGCGGTGCGGCGGGGCTGGAGGCCGAGCGAGTTGCCGAGGAAATAAATCTTTTCCTTTCCCTCTTCCGTGGGGATGATGAACTCATCGCGGAAATGCCGGAGCGCATCTGCGGTGTCCAGGGTTTGGGCGTATGACAAGCTGGTATTCATGGCGCTGCAATATACGAGCTTCCCTCTTTCAGGTGATACACCGATTACATGCTGCCGGTTCTGCCCCCATCCACGGGGATGTTGACCCCATTCACATAAGCGGCGGCGGGGGTTGCGAGGAAGGCAGCTACTGCGCCGATCTCTGCAGCGGTACCGAAGCGGCCTGCAGGCACGGAGGCAGCCATAGCGGCAGCCTGCTCTTCAACGCTGATGCCATTGCCTGCCGCCAGGGTTTGGGTCAGGCTATCGAGGCGGGCGGTGCTGGTGAAGCCGGGCAGCACATTATTAACGGTGATGCCAAACCGACCCAGTTCGTTGGCCATGGTCTTGGACCAGCTGGCTACGGCGCCGCGGATGGTGTTGGAGACGCCGAGGTTATCGAGGGGAATCTTCACCGAGGTGGAGATGATATTGATGATCCTGCCAAACTTCTCCTCTTTCATAACGGGCACCAGGGCCTGTGCCAGCAGCTGGTTCACCACCAGGTGCTGGCGGAAAGCGGCTTCAAAGGCTTCCGGGGCTGCAGCCAGCACGGGGCCTGCTGCGGGACCGCCGGTGTTGTTCACCAGTATGGTTATCCGATATTTTTGAAGCAGGGAATTTACAGCCTGCTGCACCGAAGCGGGGTCGGCAAAATCGGCCACCGCATACGCATGGTGCTGTTCGCCCGCAGCGGGCAAGCCGGTAACGGCTTCGCGCAAGCGCTCTTCGTTGCGGGCCAGCAAAATACAATTGGCACCCAGCAGGGCCAGTTCGCGGGCGGTTGCCAGGCCGATCCCCTGGGTGCTTCCGCATACCAGCGCTGTTTTTCCGTTCAGGGATAGTTCCATGCAAATCTTTTATCAGGTTAAACGCTCAGGCAACCACTTCCACCACCCTGGTGGAAGCCAGGTTGGCATTGCGCATAGCGATGCTGCGGGCTGCCAGTCCGGCAAACTGTTCAAAGGCGGCCTTGGTGATGGCATCGTCGGTCATCATGATGGGCACTCCTTTGTCACCGCCTTCGCGTATGCTCTGCACCAGGGGAATTTGTCCCAGGAAAGGGATATCGTACTCTTCAGCCAGTTTTTTTCCGCCCTCTTTACCGAAGATGTAATATTTGTTTTCGGGCAGTTCGGCGGGAGTGAAATAACTCATGTTTTCCACGATACCGATGATGGGAACCCGGATCTGTGCCTGTCCAAACATGGCGATCCCTTTTTTGGCGTCGGCCAGGGCCACATCCTGCGGAGTGGTAACCACTACCACGCCGGTAACGGGAACCGTCTGCAGCAGGGTAAGGTGGATATCGCCGGTTCCGGGCGGCATGTCAATGACCAGGTAATCGAGCTCATCCCAATGCACGTCGGTCACAAATTGGCGGATGGCGCTGCTGGCCATGGGACCGCGCCATACCACGGCATTCTTCTCATCTACCAGCAGGCCGATGCTCATCAGTTTGATACCGTAACGCTCGAGGGGAACGATCAGCCCCTTATCCCCGTTGTCGATCATCTTAGGACGCTCGCCCCGGACACCGAACATGATGGGAACAGAGGGACCATAAATATCGGCATCCATCAATCCCACTTTAGCGCCCCCCTGTGCCAGGGCCAGGGCCAGGTTGGCGGAAACGGTACTTTTTCCTACCCCGCCTTTACCGCTGACCACGGCGATGATATTTTTAACTTTGGGCAATACGGCACCGGTATCCTTGCGAACCGAACTGGTATTGGCGGTGAAATTGACGGTGATATTGGCATCTTTGTTCACGAGCTGCCGGATCGCTTTTATGGATGCATTTTTCATCAGGTCTTTCATAGGGCAGGCAGGTGTGGTAAGCACGATGGTAAAACTAATATCGTTGTCCTTCAGCTCCAGGTCTTTCACCATATTCAGAGATACGATATCACTTCCGAGGTCAGGCTCCTGTACGTTCCTAAGTGCCTGTAATATTTGATCTTGTGTCATTATTGGATTATTAGATAGGGTAATTTTAGTGCAAAATTAACCAATGCGGGTGGTATATTGTTGATTCATAATGGTGAGACTCTATATATTTGAATCAATGAAGCGAATTCTACCCATATTCATAATAGCTTTTTTTGTCATTTGTCAGCGTGCCAATGCACAATTTGAACAGATCAAGGACTCGGTGGTACAATTGTATGGAGTAGTAATGACGGCCGACAGTTTGCAGGCGATCCCATCGGTGAGTATAACGATCAAGGGAGGCAGAAGGGGAACGATCACGAACGAACAGGGTGTTTTTTCCATCGTGGTGCTGAAGGGTGATAAGGTAGAGTTTACCAGTATTGGTTACAAGCCCAAGCTGGTGGAGATCCCGCGAAACATGGAAGGCAACCAGTACAGCCTGATCCAACTGATGGTGACGGATACGCAATATTTACCGGCCACCATCATACGACCGCGGCCCACACGTGAGCAGTTTGAGCGCGACTTTGTGAATACACAGATTCCGGATGACGATATTGAAATTGCGCGCCGGAATACCGACGAGCAAACGCGTAAGGCGTTGATGAGCATCCTGCCGGCCGATGGCCGCGAGGCAGCCAATTACACCTTGCGCAAGCAGGCCCAGCGGTACAGCTATGCCGGGCAGACCCCACCCATCAACCTGATGAATCCCGTGGCCTGGGCCGAGTTCATCCGCGCCTGGAAAAGAGGCGATTTCAAAAGCAAGAAGTAGCCTTACTTTTGTGGCCTAAACGATTTTTATGTTTCAGAAGATTGCTGTCATTGGAGCCGGTACCATGGGTAACGGTATCGCACATGTGTTTGCGCAAAAAGGTTTCGTGGTACACCTCATTGATGTGAGCCAGGAACAGCTGGTGAAAGGCTTGCAGACCATCAACAAAAATATGGACCGCCAGGTAAGCAAGGGGCTGCTGACGGAAGCGGAAAAAGAGGCCGCCTACAGCAGGCTCCGTACTTTTTCATCCCTGGAAGAAGGGGTTCAGGAAGTTGAGTTGGTGGTGGAAGCTGCCACGGAAAATACCGAACTAAAGTTGCGCATCTTCCGGGAGCTGGATGCGCATACTCCCGATGGCGCCATCCTGGCCAGCAATACATCCTCCATTTCCATCACCAAAATTGCCAGTGTTACCCGGCGGCCGGAGAAAGTGATCGGCATGCATTTCATGAACCCCGTTCCGGTGATGAAACTGGTGGAGATCATCAACGGGTATGCGACGGATGCTTCGGTGACCGATGCCATCGTACAGTTATCGCGCGACCTGGGTAAGACGCCTTGCGTGGTGAACGATTACCCGGGCTTTATCGCCAACCGCATCCTGATGCCGATGATCAACGAAGCCATTTACAGCTTGTACGAAGGTGTTGCCGGAGTGGAAGCCATTGATACGGTAATGAAACTGGGCATGGCGCACCCGATGGGCCCGCTGCAGCTGGCTGACTTCATCGGCCTGGATGTTTGTCACAGTATCCTGAAGGTACTGGAGGAAGGATTTGGAAATCCCAAATACGCCCCCTGTCCCCTGTTGACGAATATGGTGACTGCCCAAAAGCTGGGCGTAAAAACCGGCGAGGGTTTTTATGACTATTCAGCCGGAACCCGGGAACTGGTGGTCAGTCCCAGGTTTCTCCGGCAGAGCCACATCAGCGGCTAGAATCCTTTTTGGGCACGATCTTATAACCGGCGGAGTCTAATTTGACTGCTGCCGGTTTTTTTCTGCCCCTGCTGTCCACCTCCCCGGGGGGTGCTGCGGGAGGCTGTGCAGCGCCACTGTCGGCGGGCAGCACCCGGGGAGAGCGCAACGAATCCGTACGGACGACCGGAGGCGGGAAGGCGTTACTGTCAGTGTTGGCCATGACCGCGGAATCCGCGCCTGGAATACCGGGTGGCAGCAGCAGGCCGGCACTATCACCCGATACCGGCGGGCTGGAAGAACGGTTTTCTTCTCCACTACCGGTATTACTGCCGGCATTGCCTGGCCTGCCGGTGCCCACTGGGGGTGATGGGTTGGCACCGGGAATGTTTGCCGGGGGAAGCACGCGGTAATTGGGAGCGGGCTCTTCAGCTGGCACCGTAGCGGGCCGGAGGAGTTGGTTACGGTTCATGAAAACAACGATGAGCGCACCAACTGCCAGCAGGAAAGACCATCCCTTCCAGGTAAGGTCGGGAGCGCTGGCAGGCGCGGCCGGTCCGGAACGAGGGGTAGGGCCGTTGCCGGGAGTGGGGCCGTTGCCGGGAGTGGGTTCGCCCCCGGAGCCGTCGTCGTCCGGAGGAGTACCGGCATCCAGTTCTCTTTCAATACGCAGCCAGATCTCGTCTGCCATTCCCGGTAAGGAAGGCAGTTGCTCCAGCTTTGCAGCGATCAGTTGTTCATATGGTGTAGCCTGGCTCATTTAATTGTTGGGTGAAGGATCTTTTGTTGCAAAAACTTCCGGGCTTCGCTGAGGTGCCATTTGCTGGTACCCTCACTGATAGCCAGCTTGGTGGCTATCTCCCGGTGGTTGTAACCGTCAACGGCATATAGGATAAAAACGGCGTGGGTAGCAGGAGGTAATTGCTGGATCATGGTCATCAGTTCCTTAGCATCGAGCCTTTCAATGGCAGCATTATCAATGTTGGGAGCCGCCACGGTTTCCAGCTCCAGTTCTATTTCATCGCTGAATTTCTTGCGGGCTTTGATATGATCCAACCCCTCGTTGATGACGATCCTTTTGAGCCAGCTTTTAAAACTGCCTTTGCTGGAATCAAAGGAGCGGATACTACGGAATACCTTCACAAAAGCCTGGCTGAGGATATCGGCAGCATCCGCTTCATCGCGGGAATAACGTTGTGCGATGATCATGGCGAAGGAGTAATACTGGCGGTACAGCAATTCCTGGGCTTTTCGGTTATTGGCCAGGCAGCCGTCTAACAGCATCTCTATGGTCAGTTGATCAGTCAAGAACAGAACCCTCCTTGCTGATGTCCTGCTTTCGTTTAAGCATGAGGGTGGAAGCGGCGGCGGCGGTCACCATTTTGTATGCCGGGTCCATATCATTCACCATCCAGACCTGGTTATCGAGCAGGTCCACCACCCCTATCACCCCCTTGTCGATCAATAATTCATACCCGGCGAAATAAGCACCCCCAAAAACCTTAACATCCTTACCCTTCGTATTGGTATAGGTTTCCAGTCGCAGCGGCCGTATCTCAATATTTACCTCGCCATTACTGACATAGCCCTGCTCCTCTTCCACGGCCTCGTTTTTCTGACGGTGCACCAGGACCAGTTGCCAGGGTTCGGGCTGGTTATCGGCCAGCAACACGATGGCGGCGGAGAAAGCGTATTGCGCATCCAGCTGGCGGGTAACATCGCCCAGTACCGGAATGCCGGTTTTATAAACCAATTGTTTTTCGCTGAATTTTTCCAGGGCAAACACGGCGGCACTGAGGGAGCCGTCGCTTACCTGGTACTGCATTTTATTCTTTTCATTCAGGCTGCGGTTATCGGTTGCAATATTAAACACTTTGAGCACCTGGTCCTGGAGGCGGAAGCTGATCCGGCTTGCCTGCCAGGAGGAGGAAAAGTCCCACCCCCTTTTTACGGAACTGGTGGTATAGGGACCGAATTTCAGTTGCTGGTTTAACATCCAGCCATTAAGTCCGCTTACTTTCATGCCGGTGGAGGCGTTCCGGAGTTTCTCGGGCACCGCCACTTTAGCGGCAGTGCAGGAGACCAGGAAGGGTATAGCGATCAGTACGATGTATTTTGTCAGCTGTTTCATGGTTGAAGCTCTTTGTAATTTAGTAAGTAAAAATGGTTTTTATACGATAGAGGTCCTGGCCTGTTTGTCCCGACTTATAATATTTAATTAACTGAACCGGGTAACCATCCGCGTCGTAGCTGTACTCCATCTTATGGGCGATGACACTGGGGTAAGCACCTGCAAACCCTTTCTGCTGTTGCACCATATTGTTTTTGGAATGATGGGTAAGGTAGAGGTCGGGAAACGCGACACCATAGAACGGGTTGATGGCGGAGTCAAAAGCATACGTTCCGCTTTCCCCTGCCCCGGTGGAGCTGGCAGCTTCATCCCTGACCTTATTTCCATTTCTGAACTCCATTTTATAGTTCATGGTTTTGCCGTCGTCAAAAAGGTAATAGGCATCCACGCTCCTGGATTCATGTGCGGCACTGTATTCCAGGACGGAATGAATGGTGGTACCATACGATTCATTGCTGATATGGGTCAGTATTCCATTGGCATCGTACTCATATGAGGTTTGTCCCACTTTTTTGCCTGCAGCATCCATGCGGTCAACCCCCTGGAGCCGGCCATTTGAAAAGCGGGCCTTGTCGGTCAGGATGTGTTGCAGTTCATACACCTGCGGCTTTTTCTGGTGGTAGACCACCTGGTCCAGTTGGCCGTTTCCGGTGTACTGGTATAGAGCTTTCGCCTGGGGAAGCCACTGGCCTTCCACTTCGATGAACTCTTCGGTGAGGGACAAGCGCTTTGCGGTGCGTTCGCCTTTCAGCTCTACCAGCATGCCGTTGCTGACCTGGCTGCTGTCGAGCGTACGCTCCGAAACCGTATTCCATTTACTGAAACTAAGCTTGTATTGGCGTGCGGGAACAGGAAGGTTCACGGGTGTGATGCCCGCCCTGAGTTCCACCTGCCTGCTGGTGGCAACACCCAGCGTGTCCCAGCTGGTAATAATTGCTGTTCCAGGCAGGCTGTCGTAACTGTTACCCCCTACTACCACCGATGCATGGAGGAAAATTTCCTTCAGGGCCGGGGTCGGCTGGCCCGGGGAGTTACCAGGCTTTTCCAGTGGCGGTACGGGTTTACGGATTTCATCTACTTCTTTTTTACATGCTGTGATGGATAAGGTCAGTACCCCTGCCAGCAGCATCCGGTGGCTGAATCTGAATGTCATTGTTTGTTTTTTTTATTGGTACTTAAATGCGGTACTACAGACAATACCCCTGGCGGGCAGGAAAGCGTTGGGTAAAAAATCGCCTTTATATTTTCTTTAACAGGAACAGGATAAGTAGGGCGGCAATTATCTTTACTACATGATGTTTGTTGTTTCAAAGCTGGTAGCTTTTGCCTGTTCCCCGGCCAACTGGATACTGGCACTACTGATAGTATTCCTGTTCGTTAAAAAGGAGCGTTTAAAAAAGAAGCTGGGATATGTTCTGCTCCTTGTAATCCTTGTGTTCACCAATCCCTTGCTGTACCGGCAGGTCAGCCTGTGGTGGCAGCCGCGGCCGGTGAAGCTGGAAGGCAGGTATACGGCGGCTATCCTGCCGGGAGGGTTAAGTGGTTACGACAAAAACGGCCGGGGATATTTCGGTCCGGCGGCCGACCGTTTCATCCAGGCCGCCAACCTGTACCATAGTGGCAAGGTGGAGCGGATCATTGTAACCGGGGGCAACGGCCACCTGGAAAGAAAGTATCCTCCGGAGGCCCATTTCCTTCGGGACGAGCTGGTGCGGAACGGGGTGCCCGCCGACCGGATACTGGTAGAGGACCGGAGCAGGAACACCCGGCAAAATGCGGTCTTCACCCGTGCGCTGGCAGACAGCCTGGGCCTGCGGCCGCCCTTTGTGCTGGTAACATCGGCCACGCACATGCGGCGATGCCACCAGGAGTTCAAACGGGCAGGCATAGACGCCAGCATTTTTCCCTGTGATTACGAGGTGATCGACAATTATGCGGGATGGCACCACTTGTTCCTGCCGCAGTTGCAGCTTCCGGATGCCTGGGGCAGGCTGATCAAAGAGTGGCTGGGATGGCTGGTCAGCACCTGGTGAGGTCCACGGTATGCAGATCTTTAAACCGGTAAAGCACTTCCTGCAGCCGGTTGACGGGAATACCGATCGTAAACAGGCAGAAAAGTTGTACCTCCTGGCTAAGGATGCTGCAGTTGTATTGTTTTACGATCATCATCACTTCGTTCATGGTGGTATAATCAAACTGCAGCCGGTAGTTTACTTCAATCGGTTTCTGAACAAACGGGATGGTTTGCAGCACCACGGTGGCGGTAGTTTTGTACGCATTGATGAGACCGGGTACACCCAGCAGGGAACCCCCAAAATAACGTACCACTACCACACCTACATTGGTAAGTTCCTTACTGTCGATTTGCCCCAGTATGGGTTTCCCTGCCGACCCGGAGGGTTCACCGTCATCGTTCACGCGGAAATTATTGCCATCGATTCCGATGCGGTAAGCATAACAGTGATGGGTAGCCTTAGGATGTTCTTTTTTGATCGCTTCCAGGTTCTTTTTAAAATCCTCCACGGAGGTAACGGGAAATGCATAGCCGATAAACTTACTGCCGCGGTCGCGGAATTCAGCGGTTCCCCTGGTTTCTATGGTCGTATAAAAGGTCTTTGTTTCCATTTCAGCGATCGCAAAGGTATAGGAAACTGGTATCAGAGAGGATCTTCTCTGAAGAAAGGAGCCGGGCGCGGTCCAGGACCGGCGCGGGGTATCCCCCCGAAAGGAAACAGTCCTGGTTAACAATGACGCGGGCCTCATCCCATGCAGCTGCATTGATAAACGATTGCAGGAGTTGGGTTCCGCCTTCCACTATAAGAGATTGCAGGTTCTGGAGGTAGCAGTGTTGCAACAGCTGGGGGATCAGCGGCTGAGCCGGGTCAGTAAGCAGGTATAACACCTGTGCTTCCAGCCCCTGTTTGCGTTCGTTGAAAACGATCGTGCGGGCGGGATAACCTTCGGTCCAGCCGTCAGCGGAGAAGATAGCTGCGGAAGCCGGCACGCGGAGCTGGCGGTCTACCAGTAATCGAACCGGGTGTTTCCCCTTCCAGAGGCGTGAAGTAAGCGACGGGTCATCGATAAGAGCAGTATTCGTGCCTACCAGTATGGCAGCTTCTTCGGTACGCCAGCGGTGCACCAACCGGTTCGTGTAGGGGTTACTGATAGCCACCCTTGACTTGCCTTCACCAGCAACACAGCTGTTGACAGATTGTGCCCACTTCAAAATAACATAAGGTCTTTTTTCCTGGTGGAAGGTGAAAAACCGTTTATTGAGTTGCACGCATTCTTTTTCAAGGATGCCTGTCAGCACTTCTATACCAGCCTGTTTTAATTTGGCTGCGCCCTTGCCATCAACAGCGGCAAAGGGGTCGAGGCAACCGATCACCACGCGGGGAATTTTGTTCCGGATAACCAGGTCGGCGCAGGGCGGTGTTTTTCCGAAATGAACACAGGGCTCCAGGGACACATACAGGGTGGCGGAGCCCACCAGGTGAAGATCCTCCTGTACTACCGATTCCAGGCAGTTCACTTCGGCATGAGGGCCGCCGTAATAGCGATGATAGCCTTCGCCGATGATACGGTTACCGTGTACCAGCACGGCTCCCACCATGGGGTTGGGTGCAACGGCGCCGGCCCCCAGGGCTGCCAGTTGCAGGCAACGGTTCATATATATTTCGTGCTGAAGCATCATGGAGCTCCGCAAAGATAAGTGCTCAGGCGCCAGGAAACGCGGCCGCATCTGCCAGCCGCATGCGATACGCGTTCATGGCGGTGATACCCAGCTTCTTCACGAGGCGGTAGTTAACGATCAATCCAACCGGTGCACCGATGACCGGCACCAGTTGAGCCATTTTGGCGAGGTCCAGGTAATCGCGGTACTCCTGCTGCAGGCTGCGCCAGTCGAATTGGTTGCTGTCATCGGGTAAGTCTTTTTTCTTTTCATCCCATCCTACCATTTTCATAAACACATTGCGCCGGTGTTCGTGGCTGCTGAAGGCCAGTTCAAAAATATGGAGGATGTAAACCCGCTCTTTGTAATCGGTAACATCAAAGCCATAGGTAGCGGCAATATCAAAGAGCAGCTTGATCTTGATGGCCAGCAGGATAGGAAAATCCGCCAATCCCAGCAGGATGCCGCCTGCGCCGGTTACGCCACCTTCCAGCGCTGCGGTCTTTCGGTAGATATCGATCTTTTGCATTACTGCCATTTCCCGGGCCATGAAAGATTCGAAAGGGGTGGATGAGGTCGTGGTAATTTTAGCACCGAATAGCACGCCGCGGATCATTTGTTTCATGGCGGCCGTAATGGCGAGGTGCACTTTTTCCGGAATGATAGCATTGATCCGGCGCTGCATACTTTTGGAAATACTGTTGATGAATCCGGGGCGCTTCATCATCTGGTGTTTCCAGCGGAATAATTCAGCGTTTATTTGTTCCTGGTATGGGTCCATAATATTGATTAAATGCAAGCCCCGGGCCAGCGGCCGGAGGGTGAATTGAGTGGATAGTTCGTATAATTCGTTAACTTATAGCAAATCTTCCCCCGCATGAAAAATACTGTTTTTTTGGGGTTGCTGCTGCTCTTCGTGAAGCTGGCCTGGGCCGACCCGCAACCGCTGGCCATTGGTTCTGTGGCGCCTAATTTCAGCCTGCCCGGCATTGACGGCAAAACCTATACGCTGGAGGATTTCAGTGCAGCCAGGGTACTGGTGGTGGTGTTCACCTGCAATCATTGTCCCACTGCCCAGGCTTACGAAGAGCGCATCATAAAAATGACTGCCGATTACAAGGAAAGAGGGGTGGCGCTGGTGGCCATCTCCCCCAACGACCCCAAAGCCATCCGGCTGAATGAACTGGACTATACCGACCTGAACGATAGTTATGAGGAGATGAAGGTTCGCGCGGAGAGGAAGGGTTTCAACTTCCCGTACTTATATGACGGGGATGCACAAGCGGTATCGAAAGCCTATGGACCGGTAGCCACACCCCATGTATTCGTATTTGACCGGGACCGGAAACTGCGGTACCAGGGAAGGATCGACAATATGGAGAAGCCCACCAAAACGCCCACCAGCCTGGATGCGCGGGATGCCATAGAAGCATTGCTGTCTGCCCGGCAGCCGGCGGTGAGTACCACCAAGGTTTTCGGTTGTTCCATCAAGTGGGCAGAGAAAGAAGACTGGTTGGAGAAGGCGAAAAAAGAATGGGCGGAAGAAAAAGTCAGCCTGCAAAACATTGATGTAAGCGGTATCCGGGAACTGCTTAAGGCTGGCCATTGCTGCCGTCATGGATAAAGCACTCATACAGAAATTGCTGTTCCCGAAATAGTTGGCCTGCAGGGCTTTGATAGTGTCGGGGTGTGCCACCACGAAGCCCACCCGCATGCCTGCCATGGCGTGGATCTTGGAAAAAGTACGCAGGACCACGATGTTGGGGTTGCCGCTTTTTACCAGGCCGATCATGGATTCGTTGTATGGGGCGTCCAGGAAATCGATATAGGCTTCATCTATGGTTACCACGGTTTTTTCAGCAGCTTGCTGGCAAAAAGTTTTAAGGGCTTCGGGGTCCAGGATGGTGCCGGTGGGGTTGGCTGGATTACAGAGATATACCTGCGCCGTGCTGGCGTCTATCGCTTGCAACAGGGCCGGAAGATCGTGCACTTTACCTTCATCCAAAGGGATCTCTTTTACGGGTACTCCGATTTTTTTGGCGGTATTGGGAAGGATACCGAAGGTAGGGGTGGCCGTCACCAGGTTACCCTTACTGTAATGGCGGGCCAGCAGGTTCAGCGCTTCTCCCGAACCCGGCGTCAGCAGGATATGATCTGCGGTTACCCCGTAATGCGCTGCCAGTTCCTTCCGGAAGCTTTGCAGGGAAGGTATATTATATTGGTAGCGATGCGCGCTGTCGACCAGGGAAGCGATGGCTTTTTTGGCCATAGGCGCGATGCCGTAAGGATTTTCATTAGATCCCAGGTTCAGAAAACCGCTCTCCTTACCAGCGGCTTTGGGCAGGTAATCTTCGCCTGCCAGTGAGTCAAGAGAGAATCCAATGCCCAGGGTGGCCAGGGCCGTTTGTTTCAGCCAGAGGCGGCGGTGCAGTTGGTTCATGGCAGTAGTTTTTGTTAGCCTTTAAGATACTACAATCCGGCCGTCTAACCACGGGACCCCAGCTCAATGACCTCACAATCTTTGATGGTGTCCCCGTCGATCGCAAAACGCAGCAGGGTGCGCACCCGGTGCCATCCCTGGCGGCCCGCAGCTCCCGGGTTCAGGTGCAGGCAGGCCAGCGCGGCATCGTACTGAACTTTAAGGATGTGGGAGTGGCCGGAAATAAAGAGCCCTGCCTTTTCTTGCTGAAGGCGCTGTTTGACCCCCGGCGCATAACGGCCCGGGTAGCCGCCGATATGTTTCATATACACCCTTACCCCTTCACAGGTAAAGGATAACTCCTCGGGATAAACGCTGCGGATATCCCCACCGTCGATGTTTCCATACACTCCCCGCACCGGCAGCCCGCTTTTTTGGGAGAGTTCTTCTGCCAGGGACAGGCTCCCAAAATCTCCGGCATGCCAGATTTCGGAACAGCCGGCGAAATGGCGGAATACCCCTTCATCCAGGTATCCGTGGGTGTCACTGATCAGTCCGATCTTAGTCATTGAATAGTATACTTTTATGGTTATTTTGTGGTGGGTATCCTCCGAGTATGTTCCGAGTATGTTGCGAGTATGCTGCACCCTGGTAAGCCTCGTCTTCCGCTCATCCAGGCCTTACCCCACTGCTACAATATAGGATTTTGTATTTTAGCACCAGGAACACGCTATGCCATATAAACGGAACTTCACCTGGTGGATCGATAAAAGGACCTGGAAGTTTGTCTTTTTATTGAGTATGCTAAACGGACTGGTAAAGGGATAAGCGTCCCGCAACCTGTTCCCTTTTTCATTACCTAAAAACTCAATAAAATGCCCCATTATTATAGGTTGGGATCCATCCCCCATAAGCGCCATACCCAGTTTCGCAAGCCCGACGGAGGCTTGTATTCCGAGCAGTTATTTTCCACGGAAGGGTTTTCCAATGACTATTCCCTGCTGTATCATTTTCACCCGCCTACCCAGATCATTTCCACCGACCCTCCGGTAAACGTGATGCCCGTGGTGGCGGAAGAAAAAATGCTGAAGCACCGCTGCCTGGAGGGTTTCAGTATTAAGCCGGAAAGGGATTTCCTGCAAAGCCGCAAAGCGGTGCTGGTGAACAACGACTGTCATATTGTGCTGGCAGCACCGCAGGAAAGTATGACCAGTTATTTCTATAAAAATGCCGATGCGGATGAAATGATCTTTGTGCACGCCGGCAGCGGAATCCTGCACAGCCAGTACGGCGACCTGCCATTCGGGTACGGCGACTACCTGGTCATTCCCAGGGGAACCATCTACCAGATCAGTTTTGCCGACAACAATAACCGCCTGTTCATCGTGGAGTCCTTTAGTCCCATCCGCTACCCGAAGCGCTACCTTTCCAAATACGGGCAGTTACTGGAGCATGCTCCTTTCTGTGAGCGGGATATCCGGGCGCCACAGGACCTTCGGACCTATGACCAGGCTGGCGACTACCTGATCCGGACGCGGAAGAAAGGGGTGGAGTATGGGCTGCATTATGCCCACCATCCTTTTGATGTGGTAGGCTGGGACGGCTGTTGTTATCCCTTCGCCTTCAGCATCCACGATTTTGAGCCCATCACGGTAAGAGTGCACCAGCCCGCGCCGGTACACCACCCCTTTGTAGCCCAAAATTTTGTGGTCTGTTCCTTCGTGCCGCGGTTGTACGATTACCACCCGCAGGCGATACCGGCTCCCTATAATCATTCCAATATTGACAGTGATGAGGTCTTGTATTATGTGGACGGTGATTTCATGAGCCGCAAGAATGTTACCCGGGGCATGATAACCCTGCACCCGGCAGGAATACCCCATGGACCGCATCCCGGGGCGGTGGAAAAAAGTATCGGCAAGAAAGAGACCGGTGAACTGGCGGTGATGGTGGACACCTTTCACCCCTTGCAGCTGACGTTGGAAGCCCTGGAGATCGAAAACGAAGGCTATACCATGAGTTGGGCGGAATAAAGAATAAATTGGGCATGATTAACCGAAAAAGCAATTGATTTTGTTATATTGGAGTAATAAAATCAATTGCCATATGATCAAATTCAATGAAATCAAACCCGGCGATTACGTCATGGCCGAATATGAGGGAGAATTGTGGGAAGGCATTGTAAATGAGCTGAACCGGGAAGATAAGGAGGTCTGCGTTCAGACGGAGGTGCAGGAGTTCTGGTTCAAGCCGGAGCAGCTCCGGGCCATCCCCCTCACCGAAGAGCAGCTGGAAAAGTTTAATTTTGAGAAAGAAATACTGGCGGATGGATGGGTGAAATATAAGAAAGGACCGTTCCGGATCCAGGCGAAGGGAAGTGATTTCAATGATTTTGAGATCTGGTACCGGGAAGACCGGAGGCATATAAAACAGCCGATCGGCATACACGAGTTACAGAACCACTATTACCAGATGACGAAGGTAGAACTGGGCAGAAACTAAGCTAAATACAAGATATTCAATGAAAATGGGGAAAAAATCCCCATTTTTTTATTTTTTTGTAGTAAATAATCATATCTTTGCGCTCCCAAAATCTGTATGGCAAAACAAGCACTCATTAAACAGGATGGAATTATTGTGGAAGCACTTTCGAATGCGATGTTCAAAGTTAAGCTCCAAAATGACCACGAAATACTGGCCACCATTTCAGGGAAGATGAGGATGCACTATATCAGGATCCTGCCGGGTGATAAGGTAGGGGTGGAGATGAGTCCATACGATTTGACAAGGGGTAGGATTATTTTCAGATATAAATAATATAGTAATCATGAAAGTTCGTGCATCCATCAAGAAGCGCAGCGCTGATTGTAAGATCGTGAGAAGAAAAGGCAAGCTGTACGTGATCAACAAGAAGAACCCACGTTACAAGCAAAGGCAGGGTTAATTCCTGTTGATGCCTCCATCCGTCATTAGTAAATCGAAAATAGAATCAGATTATGGCTCGTATTGCCGGTGTTGACTTACCAAAAAACAAAAGAGGAGAAATAGGCCTGACCTATATCTACGGAATCGGTCGTTCTACCGCTCAGCAGATCCTCGGAAAAGCTAATATCAGCTTTGAGAAGAAGGTCCATGAGTGGAATGATGATGAACTGGCTGCTATCCGTAACATCATCAACGACGAGTTGAAGGTGGAAGGTCAGCTTCGCTCCGAGGTACAGATGAACATCAAGCGACTGCTTGATATCGCCTGTTACCGTGGTCTTCGTCACCGTAAAGGGTTACCGCTTCGTGGTCAGCGTACCAAGACCAACAGCCGTACCCGTAAAGGAAAGCGTAAGACAGTTGCTGGTAAGAAGAAGGCTCCTAAGAAGTAAGACATAGTGCCGCTACCGGATCCAGCTTAGGAGGGGGAGGAGCGCGTCACGATCCCGGAACAGGTGTACCGGGAAACATTTTTTAAAGATTACCTTTTAATCTAAATGGCAAAACAACAGAACAGCGCAAAAGCCGCTGCCAAAAAGAGAATCGTAAAGGTAGATGCATATGGCGATGCCCATATCTCTGCTACTTTCAACAACATCATCATTTCCCTGACCAACAAGAATGGCCAGGTGATTTCCTGGTCTTCAGCCGGTAAGATGGGCTTTAAGGGTTCCAAGAAGAACACTCCTTATGCTGCCCAGATGGCTGCTGCAGATGCTGCCAAGACTGGGTTGGATGCGGGTCTGAAGCGGGTGGATGTATTTGTAAAAGGACCTGGTTCGGGTCGTGAGGGAGCCATCCGTTCACTCAGCCAGTCGGGTATAGAAGTGGTGATGATCAAAGACGTTACACCGTTACCGCATAACGGTTGCCGTCCTCCGAAAAAGCGCCGCGTATAACAATTTTTTCTATACCGAAACCCAAGGCCGGAATGGCTTTGGGTTTCGGATTTTGTATTTTCTAACATGGGTGTACAATTAATTTTAAGATTTTTACCGATTGTACATCGCAACTAAAAAATCAAGTTGATATGGCACGTTACACTGGTCCAAAGACCAAAATTTCTAGGATTTTCGGTGAGCCCATCCTGGGCAACGGAAAGTGGCTGAACAAGAACAGCAACCCTCCCGGACAGCATGGTGCTGCCCGCAAGCGCAAGAGCCTGGGTGAATACGCCCTGCAGCTCCGTGAGAAGCAGAAGGCGAAGTACACCTACGGCGTACTGGAGAAGCAATTCCGCCGCACTTTTGAAGAAGCTTCCCGTCGTAAGGGCGTTACCGGTGAGAACCTGATCAAGCTGCTGGAAGCCCGCCTGGATAACACCGTTTTCCGCATGGGTATTGCTCCTTCCCGTCCTGCTGCCCGCCAGCTGGTGAGCCACAAGCACATCATGGTAAACGGTGAAGTGGTGAATGTTCCTTCTTTCCAGCTGAAAGCAGGTGATATCATCACATTCAAACCCGGTTCTACTGAAAAGACAGGATTGACCAGCCAGGTTCGTGGAAAGAACCAGAAGTTCAGCTGGCTCGATTGGAATGAAACTACCCTGACCGGTACCTTCATTACCTATCCTGAAAGGGAAAGTGTTCCTGAGAACATCAAGGAGCAACTGATCGTTGAATTGTACTCTAAGTAATAGAGGATAGTCAATTAACCCATAACCGATCCTTTGGTTCGTCACCGCGGTGACAACTGTTTCGGGAACAACAAAACGTAAATCGAACAAACAAATGGCCATTTTAAACTTTCAGAAACCCGACAAGATCGTTCTGCAGAAAGCAAATGATTTTGAAGCACAATTCGAATTCCGTCCGCTGGAGCCTGGTTACGGTGTAACCATCGGTAACGCCCTTCGCCGGGTGCTGCTGAGCTCACTGGAAGGATTTGCGATCGTGGGTATCAGGATTGAAGGGGCTGAACATGAATTTGCTACCATCAAAGGGGTGACCGAAGATCTAACTGACATCATCCTGAACCTGAAACAGGTTCGTTTCAAGAAGGTAGTGGATACCGAAGTTTCCAACGAGAAGGTCGTTCTGCATATCAAAGGAAAGAGCGAGTTCAACGCGGGCATGATCCAGGAGGGTACACAAAGCTTCCAGATCATGAACCCTGAGCAGCTCATCTGCACCATGGATCCTTCCGCTAAGCTGGAGATCGAACTGACCATCGGCAAGGGCCGCGGTTATGTTCCGGCCGAAGACAATAAGCAGAAGGATGCGCCGCTGGGTTTCATTCCTATTGATTCTATCTATACTCCCATCAAGAATGTAAAGTATAGCATTGAGAATACCCGGGTGGAGCAGCGGACCGACTTCGAAAAGCTGATCATGGACGTGACCACTGATGGTACCATCCACCCCGAAGAAGCGGTAAAGCAGGCTTCGCGGATCCTGATCCAGCACCTGATGATCATCACCGACGAGAACATCACTTTCGATAACAAGGAAGAGAAGAAAGAAGACCTGGTAGACGAGCAGACCCTGCAACTGCGTAAGGTACTGAAGACTCCCCTGGAGGACCTGGACCTG
>CBFGLD010000040.1:0-18938 GCA_965649495.1 uncultured Flavihumibacter sp.
CCCACTTTGAATTTGGTAACGTGGTTGCCTACCCGAACCACTTTCCCAACAATTTCATGGCCGGGTACGCAGGGATAGATGGTGCCGTGCCATTCGTTTCGGGCGGTATGCAGGTCAGAGTGGCAGACCCCGCAGAACAGGATCTCGATCTCCACATCGTGCGGGGTAGGTTCCCGGCGGGTTATTTGCAGGGAGTGCAGGGGCGCTGTTGCCGCATCGTTTCCATAAGCCTTTACTGCTTTGAGAGTGGCAGGCGTGATTGGTGAAGTTGTATCCATACCGGACTGCTTTTATTGCCTGTTAAAGGTACTGCATAGCAGCTCCTTGATTTGATGCATTTCTAACCAATCCTTATGAATTATAGACCAGCAGGAGGTGTATTACCAGGTGAATGGAAACTCCCATTTCCATTTCTCCCATTCCCACCTGATGAGGCCGGCCGTTTTTTCCGGTTGCAGGGATAGGGTGTATTGCAGTCGTTCTTTGAAAGCATTCTTGCGGGGCCTTACCTGGAACCGGATGACATCTTCCGCGCTATCGTATTCCGAAGCCAGGTGCTGGTTCCAGTTGCGGTTCAGGATGATGGTCCATTCTTTTTTGCCGGGGATGGAGAACAAGGCATATTTACCTGCAGGGATTTCCTTACCCTGGATCTTCACCGGCACCGGCAGTACCAGCGAGGTGGCATTATGAGCGCCCGTTACCCACACTTCGTCGTAGGGAACCAGTCCGCCCCATATCACGCGGTTTCGCACGCCCGGCGAATGATAGGTGATGGTCATACTGTCCGGCCCCACGAGGGCAAAGGCCTGAGAAGGTATGCTCCGCCGGGAAGTATCTTTAGCTCCGTTAGGGTTATAATTAAACGCGGTTTTTTTTACAGGGTCGGTAGCGGCCGCAGCGGGTTGTTCCTTGCGTTCGTATTTACAACAGCCGGGCAGGGCTTCGTAGGCTTTATTGGTTGCTGCAAAAAGCGGGGTATCGTGCCCTGCAGCGGCGATTTGTTGCTGAATGGAACCGAGGCTTGTTTTAGTGGAATCGAAAGAAACCTGCAGCAGTTTTGTTTCCGCATCCCAACCGGCTGCGGTTGCACCGGCCGAACGGGCTGCCGTTTCAATGCGCTCCTTGCACATGCCGCAATTGCCCCAGGTTTTAAATGTATCGGTTTTCGTTTGTGCGTGCAGGTTGAATGAAACCAGGAGGGTGCAGCCAACTAAAATCTTCCTGAAATGGGGCATATAAGTTTTGAGGTAAAGGTAACAGGTTTTATTGTTCGTGTTGATAGGACGCTTTCCAATTTTGCCGCAGCGAACCTTTACATATACAAAGGCTCGCTGCGGGTATACCGACCCGTTTATTGGAAGATTATTTTGTGTTTTTAGCTAAAAAAATCCCTGGCAGCTATTCACAGGGTTTGTATGGCATGATGCTGCATCACCGAAAACCAAACAGCAGGGGAAACAAAAAAGTAACGATGACGGTCCAGGCAGCATAAACCGGCAGGAAGCGCCCGATGGCCAGTCCCACCCCTGTTACATCCGTTTTCTGCCGTAGCACCCGGAGCAACTGTGCCGCCACCCAAACCAGGTTCACCAGGATCAGCAGGTTGCTGCCCAGCACTGCGGCGCGGTTGGGCGTGATGCCCCATTCGGAAATCCGGAACAGGATGGCTGACAGGGCGATGCCGTTCACCAGGATGGTGACAACGGACAGGAAGAACAGCACCCAGGTTTCGGCGGGGTAGCGGTTACCGCGACTGAAGCTGGCCACGCTGAAAAAGATGATGGCCATCACCCCGATCAGCAGTCCGTTGAAAACCAGCAGGAATTCCCGGTCGTTGTAGGGATCCTTGCCCAGCCAGGCCATGGCAACCAGGTAGACAACCAGCATGACCAGTACGAGGGGACTAAAAATCCGCGCGATCACCGGGGAGACCTTGCCCACCAGCTGGGGGTTGGTGCGGGTCAGGTAACTGCCAAAAATGGGGGCTGCGGGCAGCCCGAATACTACGATGTTTTGGAACCAGAACTCTTCGATGTTCAGGCCGATCAGGGAAAACAGACCGATGGTAACGCCTGTCATGATTCCCCCCGCGATCACTATGAGGGTAGTCATGACCACCAGGTCGCCGTTGTATTCGAGGAAACCGATGCGGCGCAGGGGTTGTCCGATCCGGCGTACAAAGGCCATTCCGAGCAACGACCACAGAAAAAGCACCAGGTGGATGCAGGCTAATACCAGGGTGTCACTACTGTTGTTGTTGGGTAGCAGGTTGATGTACAACAAGCCGGCCAGAGTAGCTGCCGCAATGAACACGATCCGGGCAGCCGGCAGCTTATTTTTCCAGGCGAAATAAGTGATAAGGGCGGGGAACAGGATGAAGCCGATGTTGCGGGAATAGAACAGTTCTTCGTCCAGTTTCAGCATGTGTGGCAGGCGGGCAATAAAACCAGCCACCAGGGCAGTAAGCAGCACCAACACCAATTCTTTTGTATTACCCCAGGATATCCCCTCCTCACGGGTAAAGTTGAGGCGGGCATTCCAGAAGGCGGCCAGGGGTTGGTTCCGGATTTCGGGCGACAAGCTGTTAAAAGCCCTTTTAAAACCGGGGCGGTCCGTGCGGTACAGTTGTTCCAGTTGGGCAGCATCGCCCAGGCTGGAGAGGATGGCATCTTTCATATCTTCCATTTTAAGTTGGTTTTACTTTTCGGTTATGGTATTAAAAGAACTTTGACTTTCAAAGTATAGGTATAAAAAAATTTACTCCTTTCCTGCATCGCTTTATTTCTGTCTCCGGATCAGTTCTTCCAGGATACGGAGATGGTTTTCGAAAGCTTTTTTACCGGCCGGCGTCATAAAATACTGGGTATTGGGTTTCTTGCCCACAAAGGCTTTTTTCACCCCGATGAATTCCTCTTTTTCCAGGGCTTTGATATGGCTGGCCAGGTTACCATCGGTCACATCCAGGTACTCCTTGAGGGCATTGAAATCGAGTGTATCGTTCACTGCCAGGGCCGACATGATACCCAGTCGCACCCTGCTTTCAAAAGCTTTATGTAATCCCTCAATCAGTAGTTTCATCTTTCGTATCGGTAATGCATATAAATGCCGTAAATAATGTGCACCAGTCCAAACCCAACGGCCCAGCACAGCAATCCATAAGGAACGAAATACGCGCCGATCAGTCCCAGCACTATTTGAATCAGTCCCAAACTCTTCACTTCTTCGTAGGTGAACTTGCCTGCATTGAACAGGGCCAGTCCATAAAATACCAGGCTGAAGGGAGCGATCCAGCCGGTCCATCCCTGCTGGATCAGCAGCAGGATCAGGATGCCACCGGTCACCAGGGGAACGGCCATAGTTGCCAGGAGGCGGCGGGCCGTGGGGTCCCAAAACGTTAAGCCGCGTTGGTGAGATTTCCGATAAGACAGGTAGACGGCGGTACCGAGGGCCAGCACCAGGACGATCCAGCCCAGCAGCACCAGGTTCAGCAGGCTGGCGGAGGTACCGGGATTACGGGTTGCCGGGGTGGTAATGGCCTGGGGATTGAAATCCAGGAACTTGTAAGCGATAAAAGCACCTGCCAGGGCGTAAATACCGGCCATCACTCCGGCCAGGCCGGACAGCGATAAAAATTTGGACGACCGCTCCATCATGGCCCGCATGGCCGCTATGTCCCGGATATAATCCTGTTCATCTTTCATTTAAAAGCACTTTGTGTTTCAAAGCTAATATAGAAAATTCAGGTATCCAAGCCCGGGTGCAAAAATCTTTTTTCAGAACAAATGAGGTATATTGGTAATACCAATGAATTTCAGGCACCTCATATTCTATTGCTGCATCTTGCTGGCAGGGATGGCCAGCCAGCTACAAGCACAACCACCCAAAACCCTATTGGCCATCTTCCCGCACCCCGATGATGAAACGGCCATTGGGGAAGTGCTGGTAAAATATGCTACGCTCGGCTACCGGGTGCAGCTGATCATCGCCACGGATGGAAAAAACGGAACAAGGGTAACGAAGATACCGGCGGGCGATTCATTGGGTAACCTGCGCCAGGAAGAGAGCCGGTGTGGGTGCCGGGCGATGGGACTGCCGGAACCCATTTTTTTGGGCATTGAACGGCTGGATACCCGCGAGGGGGTGGGTAATTATTTTAAGAGCCACCGGCAGTTAAGAGATTCCCTCGTTCATTACATCAGCAGTTTGAACCCCGATATCATCCTGAGTTTCGGTCCCGACGGCGACACCCACCATGCGGAGCATATCGTTACTGGGGCAGCTGTCACCGAGGTATTATTACGCCGGGGCTGGGTAGACCGTTACCCCCTTTATTACCTGGCCTGGACAAAGAAACAGTCCGACAATTTTGGCCTGGAAGAGTTGGGTTATGTGGCCGACTCTTACCTGAATGTACGCATCGATTACAGCCAGGAGGAAGAGTTGAAGGCCCTGGAGGCCTTCAGGTGTTACCGGACACAGTTCACGGACCAGGAAATGGCCGAAGACCGGGCGCGAAAGTTGAAAGACAAAGAAAACTACCTGTATTTTCGCCGGTTTGTAGCAAAGAGTGGTGTGCAGCAGGGGTTTTAATAAAAGTCAACAACATGAAAATTGCCATTCTATCGGGAAGTGCGAGGCCCCAGCGGCAGTCGCACAAAGTGGCTCTTGCCATCCTGCAATACCTGCAGCAGGCAGATGGGATAGACGCCAGCTTGCTGGATGTCAGGGAGCCGGCTTTACCCCTCCTGGATTACGTCTATAAAAGTCATCCTTCCCCATCAGAAGACCTGAAGCGTTGGCAGGAATCCATCAGCAGCGCTGACGCCTATATCCTGGTTTCACCGGAACATAACAGCAGTTTTTCGGGCGCACTGAAAAACACCATGGATTATTTTTACGAGGAGTATTTTGGAAAGCCTATGTGCATAGTAGCTGTTTCGGCAGGTATGCTGGGAGGAGTGAATGCCGCCATGGCATTACAACATTATTGCCTGCGCCTGAAAGGGTTGCTGCTGCCGGACTTTATGATCACCCCGAAAGTGCAGTCATTATTCAATGCCGGGGGAGTACTTACAGATGCGGCCTATTCAGAGCGATTGAACAAATTCCTGGACAAATTCCTGGCTTTTTCTAAAGAAGCAAGATCTGGCAACACCTAATGCCGGTACAAATACGCGATATTATAGTTACCGTTCCGGAAGCGCTTCAGGTTAGTTGCCAGTTTCTGGCGGTTCCTTGCTATACTCAGAAAGCGGTGGCTTTTTCGTGCGATGGTTCCATTCTGTTTCAGGGTGATGCTGAGTGAATCTTCAAAGGTTCCTGTACTACCCTGGTACAGGTTCCAGTCGCCCGCCCTTTCCCAGACCGGTTTAAACAGGGGGTCTTTGAATTTCTTTCGTTTGGGAGTGCCGCACAGCGCATAGTTGATATTCAGGATACCGGGACCTGTCATCACGAAACTTTCGCTGGCATATATGGAAGCATTGCCCAGCAACCTGCTGAGGGCCACCATCAGGGAGTCACCGTTCATTCTTTGAGCAGGGAAAGTCTCCACTGCGGGTAAGGTATATGTTGCCCCTCCATAACAGGCGCCGATGCCAACCTGTGTAGCGGTATCGCACCAGCGGGCCAATTCCCGGAAAGGTATGGTCCTGGAAGTATCCCGCATAGCCGTGTAGGTGAATTCATCGTTGCCGATACAAAATAAGGAGGTCCGGCGGTAGAATTTTCCATGGCTGTCGAACCACAAGGTGCCAATCCATCCGTTTCTTTCTTCCAGAATTTTGGTGATCCTGTCCACCGCTTCCTCTGCTGAAGCCGCTACTACCAGGTAAAGTCTTTTGCCGTGGAAGAGGCGCATGAAACGAGCCTGTAACTGGAAACTCAGGAAGGAGGCGTCCGGCTTTTTGGTACGGGGAGAAACCATAAAATTCAACCGGGGCCGCTCCACGGCTTCTTTGAACCGGGTAAATGCTTTGTGGTCTCCATCGATCCTGAACTGCTGCTCATCCGGCTGGGCGACTGTCCTGCCCTTCGTTTGCAGGATGGAGATGCTACGGATCACTTCATACCGGAAACTGGCTGTCGAAAAGGTGGTTCCTTTTTTCCATTCTTTCCATTTGCCCGGGTAAGCCTGGACGAGGCTGTCATTTACCTCCACCAGCCAGCCCAGGAAGCGGTTGCCGCTGGTGGTGACCAGTTCTATTTTAACGGTTGGCTTTGTTTTCTCATGGGCATTTGCCTCCGGCAGTACTACCACAAACAGGGATGCTGCTAAGAGTAAGAAGGGTTTCATGGCTGAGGGGTTTGTACCGGAAAATTAGGAGGACCTATATCGGTTTCCTTGCTGCATTTGATAGCCGTTGAAAACCGGTTTACCGTTATCCCGGAATAGGTAACGGGTGATTCTCAGCCAATGGTTAGTCAGGAACGTTCAGTTACCAAATGAGTTGCTGCAGCCGCTGAAAATCTTTGTACCTTATCAGTACCCTTAACCATTAAAGCGTTGGTCCATGAAACGGTTGTCCTTTTACTGGAGGTGCCAGCTTGTTGGATGGAGCATTTTTTCGATCGTGGTCTTTTTCTTCAACGCCATGATCTACCACGACAGCGCGAAGTTTGCGCCGATTGCTATTTCAATTATCCCCTTCGGGCTGCTGGTCTCTCACCAGATCAAACGGATCATCCGGCATTTCCAGATTTTTAAAAAAAGTTTTCAAACCCAGGTAATCCAGCTCTCGTTGCTGAGCATAACGGTATCGTATATAGGCACTTTTGGTTGGGCAACGGTTATGGGAAACATGGGTTTATGGAACCGGGATGACGATGTAGAAGGATTTTGGACCCCACCCTTGAACGGGAAATTTTATTTCGATCTTTGGTCTGTATTACTGGCGCTTTCCGGTTGGATCCTGATTTATTTTTTGTTCCATTATGTAAGGCGGGTACGTAAGGAAGAGCGGCTGAAGACCACCTACAAGCTAAAAAAGGCAGAGGAAGAATCCCGGGCCTTACGGGCACAGATGAACCCCCATTTCATTTTCAACAGCATGAATTCCATCAAGTGTCTGCTGCAGGAAAACCGCGTGGAGGAAGGCATCGTTTACCTGACCACTTTTTCCAAACTGATGCGTACACTGATCAATAATTCGGATAAAAAAGAGATCACCTTGTTCGATGAGATAGAGACCTGCAAACTGTACCTGCAAATGGAGGCCATGCGTTTTGATGACAAGTTCTCCTATGAGGTGCAGATCGATGAAGATATAGATCTCAAATCGATCCAGGTTCCCGCGCTGATCATACAGCCCTTCATTGAGAATTCGATCTGGCACGGCATTATACCTAAAAACAACAAGGGCCATCTGCTGCTTCGGGTAACCCGTAACCACGATGAGGTGGTCATACTGGTGGATGACGATGGCATAGGCCGGGAATTATCCTCTCACAATAAAACCCCGGCCAACCCGGCACATGACGGTAAGGGGATCCGGCTATCGGCTTCCCGGTTGCGTCTTGACAACCTGCTTCAGCATCGCAAAGGAGGGTTGCAGATCATAGACAAGCTAAACGAGTCAGGTAACAGCGCAGGCACCCAGGTGGTGGTAACCTTCGCGGACGAATATTAGTGCCGTATGATACGATCCATTATAATAGACGACGAAATACATTGTATCAAATCGCTTCAGAGCGACCTGGCCAGGTATTGTCCATCGGTAGAGATCGTGGATACTTGTACCAACGGGAAGGAAGGAATTCTATCCATTAAAAAGCACCAGCCGGAACTGGTATTCCTGGATGTGCAGATGCCCTGGATGACCGGTTTTGAAATGCTGGAGATCCTGGAAGAGGTAACCTTTTCCATCATCTTCACAACGGCCCACGACGAATATGCGGCCCGTGCCTTCCGCATCAGTGCCATAGATTACCTGTTGAAGCCGATAGCAGCAACAGATCTTCAGGCAGCGGTGAAAAAGGTAGCAGAGAAATTGAAAAACGGCAGTGACCTGCAGCACATAAACACCCTGCTGCAGAACTTTCGAAAAAGTTCAGGGCAGCAAAAAATTGCATTACCCCAGCGGGAAGGCTATGAATTTGTGGATCTGGCAACTATTATTTATTGCTATGCCGAAGGAGCGTATACCAGGATCCATATACAGGATAAAAAGCCCATGCTTATTTCGCGAACCCTGGGAGATATTGAAGAGTTGCTGCCATCCGATATCTTCCAGCGGATTCACCATTCCACCCTGGTGAACCTGCAATACATCCTGCAATTCCTGCGAACCGATGGGGGATGCGTGGTATTGAAGTCGGGCGAAAAGCTGGCTGTCAGCAAGTCGAAGAAAGACTCGTTGCTGGAAAAACTCGGTTTGAAGAAACACTGAGGGGTATTTTTCTTACGCTTGTTTTTTAAAACGACCTTGCCTGTTTTTCCATTTTTCCTTTGTCCGGTCCACGGTATCATACACCATGGGAACCAGGTAAACCGTAAGCACCAGGGATGAGAGCAGCCCGCCGATGATGACCCATGCCAATCCGTTCTTCCATTCACTGGCGCTTCCTTTTGCCAGGGCGATGGGAAGCATCCCTACCACCATTGCAAGAGTGGTCATCAGGATAGGCCGCATCCGGGTCTTGCCGGCCTCCAGCAGGGCCTCACGGTAATGCATACCCTTTTGCTTGAGCTGGTTGGCAAAGTCCACGATCAGGATGGCATTTTTGGTAACCAGTCCCATCAGCATGATCAGCCCTAATAAAGAGAACAGGCTGAGATGGTTCAGGGAGAGGTTCAATGCCAGGAAGGCGCCGATGATGGCCACTGGTATTGAGAAGAGCACCACGAAGGGATAGATATAACTATCGTAGAGCGCTACCAGGATGAGATAGATCAGCACGAGTGAGATCAGCAGCACACTCCCCAGTGCGCCGAAGCTGTCCATCTGCCTTTTGATATCGCCTCCCCAGGCCATCTGGATGCCTTCCGGCAGCGGGTGTTTATTGAGGTAAGCCACTACTTCATCGGCCACGGTTCCGGAGGGCCGTCCCAGGGCGTTAGCGGTAAGGGTAACTGCCGGCTGGCGGTCCATTCTTTCCAGGAGCGAAGGAGAATTGTTCTGCACCACCCGGGCAACGGATGATAATGACACCGGCATCCCGTTCGGGTTCACCACCTGCAGGCTGGCAATATCATCCGCATGCTTCCGGTCAAAATTATCGAGCCAGATACGGACGGGATATTCGGTACCGGCTTCTGTGAGCGAGGCATCGTCGTTACCGGAATAGGCCGTGCGCAGGTGGGCGCCCAGGTAGCCTGTGCTGAGGCCGAAGCGTTGCATTTTGTCTTTATCCGGCACCACCCGGTATTCCGGGCTCCCCTCTTCAACAGAAAGGCGGACGTTATCGGCCCCGGGTATGGTTTCCAGGACAGCCTTCAGGTTGGAACCTGCCTGCATAACCTGGCTGAGATTACCGCCGCTGAGGGTTATCTCTATGGGTGCTGATCGCGGGATAAGTCCCAGCGCAGTAATGGAAAAGTTGATGCCGGGGTGATCCTGTTGCAAGTTTTCGCGCAGGCGGGTCATATAAGCTTCGGTTGATTCATTCCCCCTTTCCGCGGGATCTTTGAGCTGGATGGTAAATTCAGATTTGTTGATCGCACCAACCCCCAGGCTTCCGATGGAGGTACTGGGACCACCGATATTACTGAATACAGAAGCCACTTCCGGCTGCTGCAGGATGAATCCTTCGATTTGCCGGGAGCGTATATTGTTTTGCTGGAATGCGGTGGTTTTATCAAATTCCAGGAAGAGACTGAATTTTCCCTGGTCGCCCGTTGCAATCAGTTCCTTTCCGATGATACCCTGTTTCATCATGACTGCCGTTCCCAGGAACAGGAGCAGGATACCAATGCTGGTGAGCAGTTTATGGCGGAGCACCCAATCCAGTTGCCGGCCGTATTGATGAATAAATCGTTCCAGCTGCCGTTCAAACCAAAGCAGGAACCGGTTAAAGAAATTGGTAGGCCGCAGGTCATCCGCATTACCGATGCGCGATGCCATCCAGGGGGTGAGGGTGAAGCCCACCAGCAGGGAAGTAAGCGTGGAGGTGATGACCACCACTGAAAATTGTTTCAGCATATCGGCAACGAATACCTGCAGGAAGAGAATGGGCAGGAAAACCACTACGTCTACCAGGGTGATAGACATGGCGGAAAAGCCGATTTCCATCCGGCCCTCTAAGGCTGCCTGTCTTTTTTCTTTTTTCATATCCAGGTGACGCTGGATATTTTCGAGCACCACGGTGGCATCGTCTACCAGGATCCCAATGATGAGCGACATGGCCAGCAGGGTCATCAGGTTGAGGGTATAACCCAGTATCCACATCACCCCGAAAGCGGTTACCAGGGAAGTAGGGATGGCAACGACGACGATGAGCGCGTTCCGGAAGCTTCGAAGGAAGAGCAACATCACTGCCGACACCAGCAAGACAGCCAGTAAGAGGTCCACTACTACTGAATTGACAGCCGCAATGGTTTTATCGGTACTGTCGTCGGCAATGATGAACTGCAGGCCGCTGGCGGCTTCCTGTTCTTCGATATCCCTGAGTTTTGCCCTGACGGCTTTGGACACATCCACTGCATTGGCATCGCCCTGTTTTTTCAACAGCAGTCCGATTCCGGGTTTTCCGTTGTAGCGGTTAACGGATGTTATCTCTTTCATGCCGTCCGTAACTGTTGCCAGATCCTTTACATAAACGGGGTTACCGGGAAGGGGCATGGCTACCTGTACATTCCCGATATCACTGGTGGTGGCAAACTTACCCGTGAGCCTGACAGGGTTGCTCACGGAGCTGGTTTGCACCTTACCGGCAGGAATGTCCAGTCCCGACCGGTTAATTGCTTCCACCACCTGTAGCAATGACAGGTGATACAACTGCAGTTTATCCTGGTCCACTTTTACCTGGATCTCTCTTTCTTCCCCACCCAGCAGGCTGATCTCAGCCACTCCTTTGATCTGCTGCAGGCGGGGCAGAAAATCGTCCTTCATCTGCTGGTAGAATTGGGTTGCGGGCAGCCCGGAAGTTGCGGTGATCTGAAGGATGGGAAGGTCATTGGGTGACACCTTACTCATTTCCGGTCCCTGGATATCTTCGGGCAGGTCTTTGCGGATATTATCGATGTAACGCTGGGCATCCTGCATGGTTTTGTCCAGGTTGGTACCATATTTCAGGTAAGCGATGGTGACGGATGCGTTGGGAAGGGATTTGGTGACCAGGTAATCGACCCGTTCCAGGTTCGAGAGGGCGTCTTCCACCGGGCGGCTGACCGAGGTTTCCACTTCTTCCGGATCGGCGCCGGGGTAAAGGGTTTTGATGACCACTACGGGTTGGTTGAAATCGGGCATCAGTTCATAGCCCAGGTTATTAAAACCAATGATGCCCAATAAGGTGAAAAGTCCGAAAAGGACTACTACCAGGGAGGGCCTCTTTATGGATATTTCTGTAAGATTCATGGTCCGAATAATTTAAGCGTACCGATTATTTTAAACGCACGGGGACTCGATCGTATAAATTGATGAACCCGCCGGTGATGATGACGGCGCCCTCCTGCAGTCCCCCTGTTACCAGCACCTGGTTACCAAGGCGCTGACCGATGGTAACGGAGGTAAGCAAAGCCTTTCCAGCTTCCACGAGGTATACCTGTGGTTGCAGCCCGGAACCGATGATGGCACTGGCGGGTAACAGGATACCTTTAGATGGCAGGGGATTGTTGTGTTCCACTTTGCCGAACATACCGGCCTTGATGCTCCGTGCGGGGGTATTTTTCACCAGGAGCTGCACCGGGAAGAGATTGGCGGTATTGCCCTTGCTACCCACCAGGGTGATCTTTCCCGATAGTAACTGCTGCGGGTAGGGGTCAGCGTGAATCCGGAAGGATTGTCCTGCCTCAAAGAAGGGAAGATCGCTCTCGGGAACCTGGATGGTAAAATACAGCTGCGCGATATCGGTAAGCTGAAGCAGCGGAACACCAGGGGCTGCGAAAGCCCCTGCTTCGGAAAGTTTTTGTGTAACGATCCCTTTAAAAGGAGCGGTGATGGTGGTTTTACGGATCTGTTCCAGGACGGTGTTTCTTTGCACGCGGGCCGACTGCAGCGCGATGGTGGCCTTCTCCAGTTGCACACCTTGTATGGCATCGGCCTTTACCAAAACGGTATACCGGTTAACATCTGTTTCCAGTCCCCGTATCTGGACATCCACCGCTGCCAGTTGCAGTCGTAACAGTTCATCATCCAGCTTCACCAGGGGAGCACCTGTATTTACGTAACTGCCCGCATCCACAAAATACTGCCGGATCTTACCGGGTTGATCGGTGCTGATCTTGGATTCCCGGAAGGGTTCAAAAGTGCCGGTATATTCCCGAACTGCGGTTACTGGTTGCAGTTGGATGGTGTCGGCATCCACCAGTATAGGTTGTTCCTTGTTGTAGTGGTATACCCTGGAACTGCTTATCTCCTTATTACGTTTTAACCAAATCACCAGCAGTACCAGTAGTAAGAGCGGAACGATAATATAGATCAGTTTTTTCATGGTTCAATTATTTATCAGGTTTCCGGTTGCTGTTTTAATATCCAGGTCGGCCCGGAGGAAATCGATCATAGCCGACAGGTGTTTTTGCTGGGCGTCCTGCAGGGCATTGTCTGCCAGCAGCACTTCGGTAAGCGTGGCCAGTCCCTGCCGTTGCTGCAACAGGGTTTGCTCGTAAATGGATTGAGCCAGCCGGGTCTGGGACCGGGTGGTTTCAATGGCCTGTCCGGCTACCGCTTTAGCCTGGGTGGCATTGGTGACCTGCAATTGGGTCTTTTCAGCCTGGAGGTTTTGTTGCAGGGTATTGTTCTGCAGCTCCAGGGATTTTTGCCGTATCCGTTTTTTTGTGACCGTACCGTTGAAAATGGGAATGGTTAACTGTAAGGCTGCAAACCCGGTGGGGTAAAGGTTTATAAAGGCGTTGGGACTTTTATCGTATCCCATAGCCACCAGGCCGTAACTGCCATTAAGGGAAAGAGAAGGTTTAAAAGAATTCTGTAAGCTACTGAGTTCGTTGGAGAGGAGCCGACCCCTTGCCCGCGACAATTCGAGGTCAGTAGAATTATGGAGCGGGTAGGTATCTGTGGCTGGCGGGCTGACAAGGGTATCCACTTCCAGGGGAAGTTCGAGGGGTACCCCCATGGTAAACTTCATGGTGTTCAATAATTGCTGGTACTGGACCTGGAGTTGTGCCTGCCGGGTAACCAGTTGTTCCACCTGCAGTGACACCTTGCTGACATCGGTACCGGTGGCCAGCAATTGTTCTTTTAGCAATTGCATGTTGGCCAGCAGCTTTTTGCTGTTAGAGAGGTTGTTCACTACAAAAGCAAGCTGGCTGCTAACCACCTGGGCATTGTAATACAGGCCCGTGAGCTCCAGGACCAGCTGTTCAGTGGATTTACGGTATTGCAGGTTACTGATCTCCTTACCGATGCGCGCGCTGCGGATGGCATCGTTGAGACGAGGCTGGTAGAGGGGCATGGAAACCTGAAGATTGGCGTTGAGGTTATGAGGAACTCCAAACTGAGCTTCTCTGAATTTCCCTTCTTCCCCGCCGAATACAGACATAGGCATGAGCTGGTAGGGCAACTCCAGGAAATACTTGTAGTCGGCGCCCGCGTTCAGTTTGGGGTACCAGCCAGCTTCCGCCTCCAGTTGTTTCTGCCGGCTGATCTCCAACTGGTTCCTGTCGGCCTGGAGCGTCCTGTTATGAACCTGTGCGGTATCAATACATTGCTGAAGTGACCAAACCTGGGAGAAGGCTGCAGGACCACCCAGTAACAGGGCCAGCAGGGTTACGACAGGTTTGTGAATACTTACTAACATAATGAGTCAAATTTTTTTTCTGTCTGCTGGGAGAATTTTTATCTCCTCTTAGCTGCTATGGGTAATTAAGGTGATGACGGCATCCAGGTTTTTGTTTCCCCGCTTTTTCAGGTCGAACTGAAAATTATCGAGTCGCCATTTCAGCAGTTGCAACCGGAAAGATCCCATAACGATGTTCAGGAGTTCGGAAGCGGGAATGGCGTTGGTAAAAACACCTTTTTTTTGTCCTTCCTGCAGGATGGGCTGGAGGTGTTTAATATTAACTGCCATGATTTTGGTGATGGCCTGGTTGATCTTTTCACTTTCTTCCATCAGTCCATCTGAAAACACGGCCACCACGAAATGCGGATGTTTTTTGAAGAAGTCCATATGGCTTTCAAAGAGGCCGCGGACCTTTGCAACAGGAGTATCAGAAGCCTGGTAAACCTTTGCCAGCCGGGCTTCCATATTGGCTGCCAGATACGTGAGCAGGGCCACAATGATCTCTTCCTTGCTCACGAAGTGGCGGTAGAGCGCGCTTTCGGAAAAGCCCATTTCTTTCGCCAGGTTTTTGATGGTGAGCCCGCTGACGCCCGAATGCGTCAGGAGTTTACCTGCTGCTTCGATGATCTCCAATTGCCTGCCGGATATTTCTGTGTTCATGCAGCAAAGTTAGTGAATGTTTACTAACATATAAATTATAAAGTTTAAATTATTGGGATCTGCTCCGGCTGGGGGAGGGTGTTTTTCCCCTTTTACACCTTATTCTTATTCTATAGTTTTACCTTCGAAACCGTACTTCTGGAAATCGTCCTCCGCACCGGTTACATGATCCATTCCCTGTAAGCTTATTTCTTCACCATACAACTATAACCATGAAGAGGAAATGCTGGCCGATTGGGAGTATGATCCTTTTGGCCCTTATTGGATGTTCCCGGGAAAAAACCGCTCCCCTGGCCACACACGCTCCCAACAATGCACCTATTGCGAAAGCGGGATTTGATGAAACGGACTTTCCTTTTTCGTCTATCCGTTTACTAGGGGGCATGGCCGATTATGATGATAATATCCAAAGCCTGAAATGGCGAAAAATCAGCGGAGCCGATGATGTCTTGCTGGAGCAGGAGCAGACCCTAACTCCACGGATCAGCAACCTGAAAAACGGGGACTATTTATTTGAATTATCGGTGACCGATACGAAGTTACTGGTAGACAGGGATACAGTTAGAATTGCTGTTAGCATCAAACCCATCATTAACGGTGAACTTATATTTACCAATTTAACCTGGCGCTTTCCCTGGGATGCCGCCAATATCATCATTCCTCATTTCAGGCTGAATTTTCCGGCTGATAAAAAATTCAAAGTATTTATCCAACGGGCAGCCAGCAGTAACTGGATTGAAGTTTCCCCTGGTAATATTGGCATGTACCCTTATGAGTATTATGTTTCTGAATATACCGATTCAACGGGGAACTATCAATACGGAGACTTACACGTGGTTCATTATGAGGCGGCTGCAGAGGATAAGCCCACAGTAAAGATTGTTTTTTAATGCCCCTTCACCAGGAATTCCTGCAACCTGGCGGGTTCGGGGCAGCAGACCTGTTCCAGCACCTGTTTGAGTTGGGTCTTGAGCAGGGATATGGTATGGTTACCACCCTGGCGGCCCAGGGCGGCCACGCCATACATAAAACTGCGGCCCAGGAATCCAAAAGCGGCCCCGGCTGCCAGGGTCCGGGCAATATCCGGACCGGAGCGGATGCCGCTGTCCATCATAACGGTAAGCTGGCTGCCGTATTTTTCGGCTATGGGTAAAAGGGAGCGGACGGCGGACTGTCCCGCATCCAGTTGACGGCCGCCGTGGTTGGAAACGATGATCCCATCCAGTCCCAGCCGTATGGCCATTTCCGTATCCTGCTCACTGGCCACCCCTTTGAGTACGAGGTTACCTTTCCATTTGTCGCGGATCGGTTTGATCTTTTCTTCATTCAGTCTTCCCGAGAAGGTACGATCCATGAATTGTCCCAGCTGCTTCATATTCAGTCCTTTGGGCATATAGGGTTTCAAGGTCCGGAATTCGGGTTGCCCCTTGGCGAGGGTTTGCAGCGCCCAATGCGGTCTTCCCAGGATCTGCAGCATATTGGCCAGGGTCATGCGCGGAGGCATGGCCAGTCCGTTCCGGATATCCCGGGGGCGGAAGCCGAAAGTAGGTACATCGGAGAGGATGACGAGTGTCTGGTAGCCTGCATCGGCCGCCCGTTGGAGGAGGGCATCCCGCAGGCTGTTTTCCGCGGGGTGGTACAACTGGAACCAGGCATCGCCTTCGGTAATGGCAGCGATCTCTTCGATATCGGCGGTACTGACCGTACTTAATATAAAGGGGATATTGTGAGCTTTAGCCGCTGCTGCCAGGATTCGCGGGGCATCGGGCCACATCAGTCCCTGCAGCCCAACCGGCGCAATCCCGAAGGGGGCATCATAGGTTTTCCCAAAGAGGGTGGTAGCCAGGGAGGAGCCGTAGTGCTTTGTCAGGTAAAGCGGTTTCAGCTCCAGTTCGCGGAGCTGGTGGGTATTCTTGTGGAGGTTGACATCTTCGTTACAGCCGCCGTCGAGGTATTCAAAGGCAAATCTGGGAATCTTCTGTTGCGCTTTATTCCGCAGGTCATCAATAGAGGGATACCTGCTGTCGTATTTCCAAACCATGGTTCAAATATAAAGGTTTACGGGTTGGGGGTTCCAGTGTTGGTGCATCACCAGGGCAGCACCCAGCGCCGAAGCCTGGGCCAGTTCCGCCGCCCGGAGGTCATATCCCGGCAGGGCCGCGGCCAGCAAATGCATGAACACATCGTTTCTGCTGAAACCGCCGTCCACACAAATTCGTTTCACTTCCGTTCCTTTCAATACCAGGCCGGTGCTAACTACCTGTTGCTCTACCATGCGGTGTACCAACTGGTGGTAGGCAGTTTCATAGTTGCCCCGGGGAGCGGGATCGTAACGGACGGACTTATAAAAATCGATGGGTTTATCATACCGGGCGGCGAGCTCTTTGACTTGCTGTTCGTGTTCGTAACCCGAAAAAAGGCGGCTGGCCTTGACCTGGCGGCCCTGGTGGCTCAGGTAACAGAGGCAATCCTGTTGCAGTTCATCCGGGGTCAGCAGGGTTTGGTTGAATGGGTTCAGGCTGATGCACCAGGTGCCGGTAGACAATAAGAGGAAGGGTTCGGTAATGGCCTGCAGGTAGGGTACCAGGGCGGCGGAACTGTCGTGCAGCCCCACTCCAACCGGGATCCTACCCTGGTAATAGCCGGATATGCCGGTGCCGGGGTGGATGGGAGCGAGTTTGGTGACAATGCCTTCGCGATATACCCAGTCGTGGTAGGCGGAGCGGTCAAAATCCCAGAGATGGGTGTGGCAGCCGATGCTGGTGATATCCGAAACCGCCTTGCCGGTCAGCAGCCAGGCCAGGTATTGCGGCAGGTGAAGGGCATGCTGTAGCTGATGGAACAGTGCCGGCTTATCTTTTTTAAGACGATAGAGCTGCAGTGCCGAGTTCAGGCTTCCGAGCGCCGGGGAAGCGGTGGCCCGGCAGAGTTCCTGCTGGCCGCCATAGGTATCATAGAACTCCCGGAGCAGGGTTTCGGGATAGGGTTTCAGGTAATTGTACAGGGGAGCCAGTACTTTTCCTGCGGTATCTGTTAACACGAAGCTGGCACCATAAGCCGAGCAGTTGATGGCCCGGAGATCAAAGCGATCGTCTTGCTGAATGGATGCCAGGGAGGAAAGCATCCAATTGGTAAGGGCACGGATATCTTCACAGGGAAACCCATCTGCATCGGTTGTTTCTTCCAGTTGGACAGAGCTCTCCGCTACCACCTGGTACTGCTGGTTAAAGAGCAGCCATTTTTTATTGGTCTTACCGATGTCAAAAACCGCTATTACCGGGATCGCTTTCATTATAAACCGGTTGCAACAGTTTTGGAACCTCTTTCGCGGACCAGTGCTTTGCGGACCTCCAGGGCGCGGAAGGCTCTGAGGGGGTCGAGGGCGCCACCGCTGCGCAGCCGGGCTTCGGCTATAAGAGGTCGCAGATCAGTGCGGAAGACATCTTGGAGGATCTCCTGGGCAGCTACCACATCATTGTCCCGGCGGGCTTCTTCCAGCTTCCGGCGGTCTACCAGCAAGGCCTGGGCATACGCCAGCAGGATGGCTTCCACCGATTGGAGGAGGTCTTCCAGCGGGTCTTTTACATTATGGGAGGCGTCGATCATCCAGCCCAGGTCGGTGGCATGGTTCATACCCCGGGCGTCCATACCGTCTACCAGTTCGTTGAAGATGAGGAAGAGCTGGTAGGGTTTGATGCTGCCCACGGTGAGGTCATCGTCGCCGTATTTGCTGTCGTTGAAATGAAATCCGGCCAGTTTACCTTCCATGAGCAGGAGTGCCACGATCTGTTCGATATTGGCATTGGGCAGGTGATGGCCGAGGTCCACCAGGGTATAAGCCTGTGGACCCAGTTTGTTGGCCAGGAGTAGCGACTGTCCCCAGTCGCCTACCGTCATCGAGTAAAAATTGGGTTCATAGGCTTTGTATTCCACGAAGAGTTTCCAGTCGCCTGGCAGGGCGGCATAAACTTCCTGCAGGCTTTCCAGGGTATTCCAGAAAGCGTGGCGGAAATTGAGCTGGCCGGGGAAGCAGCTCCCGTCGCTGAGCCAGACGGTAAGGGCTTTGGATCCCAGTTCCGTACCGTGACGGATGACCTCTATATTATGGTCGATGGCCTGGCGGCGGACGGCGGCATCCACATGCTGCAGGGATCCGAACTTATAACTCAGCGCCTGTTCCGGCTGGTCCTGGAAGGTATTGGAATTGACGGCATCGAACGCCAGTCCCAATTGAGCGGCCTGGGCGCGGATGGCGGCATAATCTTCGGGTATGTCCCAGGGGATGTGCAGGGAAACGGCCCCGCTGCTGCGGTTGAGGGCATGGGCTTTGTCGTCGTCGCCGCCCTGTTGGCGGCGGTGGCAGGCTACCGAATGCCCGGCCG
>CBFGLD010000041.1:0-18682 GCA_965649495.1 uncultured Flavihumibacter sp.
GAAGTTACCGCTCCGTAAATCTTCGTTCTGCATGAGCTGGAGGTGAAAGGGGATGGTGGTTTTAACACCCTCGATCACGTATTCGCTCAATGCGCGGTACATGGTGTTGATGGCTTCATCGCGGGTACGCGCCACCGTTATCAGTTTGCCGATCATTGAATCGTAATAGGGCGGTATGGTATACCCCGCATATACATGGCTGTCAACCCGCACGCCGTGGCCACCGGGAGTATGCAGTACCGTGATCTTACCCGGGCTTGGGCGGAAATCGTTATAAGGATCTTCCGCATTGATCCGGCACTCGATGGCATGCATCTGGGGTTCATAGTCGCGCCCGCTGATGGGTTCTCCCATAGCAATCTTAATCTGCTCCTTGATCAGGTCAAAATTGATGACTTCTTCGGTAACGCAATGTTCTACCTGGATCCGGGTATTCATTTCCATGAAGTAGAAATTGCGGTGTTTATCAACCAGGAATTCGATGGTACCCACACCTTCATAATTAATGGCGGAGGCAGCTTTTTTAGCTGCTTCACCCATGGCTTGCCGCAGTTCGGGGGTCATGAAGGGAGAAGGGGATTCTTCCACCAGTTTCTGGTGACGGCGCTGGATGGAGCAGTCGCGCTCACTGAGGTGGCAAACCTTACCGTAGCGGTCGCCGGCCACCTGGATCTCAATGTGACGGGGTTCTTCCACGAATTTCTCCATGTAAATCCCATCATTTTTGAAAGAGGCCAGGGCTTCGGCTTTGGCAGTATTATAGGCGCGTTCCATTTCTTCCTCAGCCCACACCACGCGCATGCCCTTTCCGCCGCCGCCGGCGGTAGCCTTGATGATTACGGGATAGCCCATATCGCGGGCTATGGAATAAGCATCTTCCAGACTATCCAGGAGGCCTTCGCTGCCGGGGATACAGGGAACACCGGCGCGGATCATGGTTTCCTTGGCAGTAATTTTATCGCCCATGGAGCGAATCTGGTCTGGCAGGGGGCCGATGAATTTGATCCCGTGTTCGCCACAGATCTCTGCGAACCGGGCATTCTCGGCCAGGAATCCGTATCCCGGGTGGATGGCGTCGGCATTGGTAATCTCTGCGGCAGCCATCAGGTGGGGAATATTAAGATAGGAATCGGCACCCTGGGGGCGACCGATACATACCGCCTCGTCGGCAAATTTTACATGTAAACTATCCTTATCGGCAGTGGAATAGACTGCAACCGTCTTTATACCCATTTCGCGGCAGGTACGAATGACACGAAGGGCGATTTCACCACGATTGGCGATCAAAACTTTCTTAAACATTTTCCAATTAGGTTTGGTGGAAAAAGAGACCAGTTATCAAGCGGGTTCAACGAGGAACAGCGGCTGGTCGTATTCAACCGGTGAAGCGTCTTCAGCCAGTATCTTCACGATCTTACCCTTCACTTCGCTTTCAATTTCGTTGAAAAGCTTCATGGCTTCAATGATGCACACCACCTTACCGGGAGTCACTTCATCGCCCACTTCTACAAACAAGGGTTTGTCGGGGGTTGGCCTCCGGTAAAAAGTTCCGATCATCGGACTCTTAATGGTGATCAGGTTGGAAGCAGCCGGTTCGGAAGCTTTTGGTTTATCCGCTGCCGGGGCCGGGGAGCTGGCGGCGGGGGCGGCAGTTGCTGCAGGTGCAGCCGGTGCCTGTGCGTACACAGGGGCCGCCATAACCTGTTGAATGTTGTCTTGTTTTTGCTTAATCGTAACCTTGAACCCTTTCTCTTCAATAGTCAATTCACCGATGTTCGATTTGTTGATCAATCGGATCAACTCCTGAATTTGTTTGAAATCCATTGTACTGAATTTTCCGTTGGTGATAATTTTGGCGGCTAAGATAGGTTTTCCTGTCTTATTCTTTTACTCTTTCCACATAATCACCCGTCTTGGTATTGACGCGGATCAGTTCCCCTTCGTTCACAAACAGAGGCACCATAACGGTAGCACCTGTTTCAACAGTGGCTGGTTTCAGTGTTCGGGTAGCGGTATCGCCTTTCATTCCGGGTTCGCTATAAGTCACTTTCAGGACGATCTTATCGGGGAGTTCGATACTCATGGGCAGTTCGGTTTCGGTGTTGATAAGAACGGAAACTTCCTGGCCATCTTTGAGGAACTGGGGAGCGTCAACAAGTGTTTCGGCGGCAACGATCTGTTCGAAAGTTTCATTATCCATAAAGTTGTAGCCGGAATCGTCCTTATATAGGAACTGGAAATTTTTCCTTTCCACGCGGATGGGGTAAATGGTATCGCCGCTGTTCCAGGTTTGCTCAATGGAACGGTTATTATCGACCCCTTTCAGTTTAGCCCAGACCTTGGCTGCAGCGCGGGCAGTCTTGTTTTCACCAAATTCCACGATCTTATAAAGGCTGCCATCAAGTTTAATAATGAGGCCACGGCTGATGTCCGATGTATTTGCCATAACGAAGTACAGTTTTCTGAATGCAAAATAGATTTGAGGGGGCAAAATTACTGCAATTCGCTAAAAGGGCAATAAAAGGCTGCGGTTATTTACCGGAATGATCAGCAGTCATCGGGCTTTTGTTCCAGGGATTTCAAGGGGTTCCAGAGTTCAACGCGAACAACCGGTTTGGTGGTGATCTCGATCACGCCGTTGCGTGCTTTTTCGCCATATTTCTCTACTGCTGCTTCACCCTTGAACACTTTCACATCCTTGATTTCCTCTTTGGACAGCGCATTCACCTGCTGCCTGGTGGCTTCCTTACCATTTACAAAGTAGAGAGCATCAGCGGGAATCCCTGTGCCGGGTTTAAAGGTCACTTCCAGTACTCCATTAACTCCGTCCCTGCCATATTTGGTAGTGGCCGAATTGCCTTTTAATACATTTATTGAAGCGATGGAGGAAGGGTCTGCCTGGTGCAACTGAGCCAGGGAGATCTTTTGTCCATCCGCAATGACAAGGGGGGCGGGTTCGCCATCACTTTGGTGTATTGATATACTGTCGGCTTTCAGGGTAAACCTGGCGGAAGTAGCGGGTTCGTCGGAATGCGCTGGTGCAGCGGGCGGAGCCGGCGGTGCGGGGACCCCGGGTGCAGCAACAGGGGCTGGAGTACCTGGTGCCTTTGGAGCGGCAGGTGCAGCGGGCGGCGGCGGGGGTAGAATCTCGCCATACCGGCTTTCATACGACTTGTCGGCGTCCCAATCGGTAAGAGTTACTGCCTTAACCAGTTTTTTGGCTTTATCCTTTACGATAACGATGCATTCCCCCTGGTTATCCACGACGGTCAGATAATAGCCTTTTTTGTTGAGCGGGGTGTTCCATGTTTTGTTTTTATGTACAGGTACGGTATCAGCCACCAGGGAAGGGATCATTGGGAAGAGACTTTTGAGCCGGACGGCATCCGGTTGAGGTTCCTGGTTGCGGAAGGCAAGCAGCAGTACCGCTAATACGGGTACGGCGAAAGCGAATTTCACCAGGTGAACCCTGGCAGTCCTGATTTTGTTCATCATGGCTATCCTGTTTTTTAATGCGGAAATATTAAGATGGCTGGCAAGGCTGAACTGCTTCTGCCCTACCACTTTTAAAAGAAGGTATTGGTATTGTTTGCGATCTATGCCATTCACCAGCACCTGACGATCTGCGATGAATTCCAGGTTTTGGCGGATGGCAGCCCGTGTCAGCCAGGCGAAGGGATTGAACCAGCCGAAAACAACCAGCAGTTCCGATAAGAGGACATCCAGAGTGTGGCGTTCCTGCACGCGAACCATTTCATGGCGGATGATCTCTCTGATTTCCTGCTCATCGTGCCGGGAAGGATTGATGTAGACGGCTGTGCCAAAAGAAAATGGCACTACCGGATCGGAAACTTCAAACAACTTAACCTTCCCATCCACCAGCAGCTTTGCCTTCCGGTGCATACGGAGCAGGGAAAGATATTGCACCACCAGGCGCAGCAACATCAGGGCAATACCAACTACCAGGACCTGCAGCAGTAAGTCCCACTGACCGGAAACTATTGCAGATGATTCAGTAGCGGCAGGCTTCCAATTTCCGATTGCCGGCAGGTATTGCAACAAACCGGCATCAACAGGTGCCGGATCCAGCCACCAATAAATATTCAGAAAAGGCAGGACAAAACTCAACAGGGAATACAACAGCAGGTACCAACGATTCCACTGGTAAAAGGTCATTTTCCGGAGAAACAGGAAATAAAAAAGAAACACCACCGAAAGGCTGATGGACATTTTGAGTATATACAGTATCAAGGCTGGCATCGGTATATTTTTTCAGTTAGGGCTTGCTGTTTTCTTTTTCGATCATCTCCAGGATCTCTTCCAGTTCTTCCCGGCTCAGTTGTTTCTGCTCTACGAAAAAGTTCACCATGGCCTTATAGGAGTTGCCAAAATATTCCCGGATGAATCCATGCATAAACCGCTTTTTATATTCCGATTCGGTTATGGCAGGGCGATAGAGATACATATTGCCAACCTGCCTGCTTTGGAGGTAGCCTTTTTTCTCGAGGTTCCTGACAGTGGAGGCAAGGGTGGTGTAAGGAGGCAGTGGTTCTTCCATTTTTTCGAGGAAGGATTTGACATTACCTTCCCCGGTTTCCCAGATTGCCTGCATTGCCTGTTCTTCCTGGATAGTCAGCTTTTCCATAATTCTACGAACTTTTCGTAAACCTACGAACTTTTCGTAGAATTATCCAAATTTATTTCTGTTAAAACGGTGAGATCCGGGTGGGGAGAACCCGGTGCAGTTTATTTTTACGTATGCGCATTACCGGAATTTGTTCAGAACGGGTTATCGCCAGGAGTAGAAGCGGCATCAGGATACTGCTGGCCGGACTGCTAATACTGGTGTTTTCAGCAAATAAGCTCTATTCCCAGGTGCCGGACAGTCTTCCGCCGGCATTTCAGCGTTTCCCCACTATTCCACCCTTTGTATTAAAGGATGTAAGATCTGGTGGCAGTATAACCCGGGAGCAATTATCCACAAAAAGACCCACCATCCTGATTTTTTTCAGTCCGGATTGTCACCACTGCATTGACCAGGCCCTGCTGCTGAAGGACTCAAGAGAACAACTTTTGCGCTACAACCTGGTACTGGCCACCTATAACCCGATGGATCAGTTGGAACAGTTTGTTTTGCAGCATGGCTTTGAAGGGTGGAAGAATATGTATATCGGAAGGGATGAAAATTATTTCCTTCCGGATTTTTTCCGAATTAATGATATTCCATTTATAGCATTATACAACAGGAGAGGGAAACTGGTCACCCATTTTGAAAAGACCACCGAGGTCAGTACAATCCTGCAGGCATTTGAAGCTTCCCCCCTACCTTTGCAGCGCAAATAATTCTATCACGCATAAAATTTCTCAAATGAAAGTTACTGTAGTAGGTGCCGGTGCCGTAGGAGCAACCTGTGCCGACAACATTGCCCGCAAGGAACTTTGCGAGGAGCTGGTATTACTGGATATCAAGGAAGGGCTGGCAGAAGGGAAGGCCCAGGACATGATGCAGACCGCTGCCCTCCTGGGTTTTGACACCCGCATCGTTGGGTCAACCAATGATTACAGCAAAACTGCCGGCAGCAATGTGGTAGTGATCACTTCCGGCATCCCCCGCAAGCCAGGTATGACGCGGGAAGAATTGATTGGCACCAATGCAGGAATTGTGAAGAATGTATGCGAGAATATCCTGAAATATTCCCCTGATGCCATCATCATCGTAATCAGCAACCCGATGGACACCATGACTCAATTGGCGCTACAATCTACCGGGCTTCCCAAGCACCGCATCATTGGGATGGGCGGTACACTGGATAGTGCCCGGTTCAAGTACCAGTTAAGCCAGAAGCTGGATTGTTCCCCTGCTGACCTCAATGCATTGGTCATTGGGGGGCATGGTGACACCACGATGATTCCTCTGATCCGCTTTGCAACCTGGAACAGCATTCCGGTTACCAAGTACCTGAGCCAGAACGACCAGCAGCAGGTAGTTGCGGATACCATGGTTGGGGGAGCCACCTTAACTAAACTGATCGGTACCTCCGCCTGGTATGCACCGGGAGCAGCCGGTGCCGCCCTGGTGGAAGCAATTGTACGCGACGAGAAAAAGCTTTTCACTTGTTGTGTACAGCTGAACGGGGAGTATGGCCAGTCTGACATTTGCCTGGGTGTACCGGTAGTGATTGGAAAGAATGGCTGGGAAAAGATCGTTGATTTTGACCTGAATGAAGAAGAGAAAGCGCTTTTTGCAAAAAGTGCCGATGCCGTCAGAGCGATGAACGATGTTCTCAAGACCTTATAATAATGACTGCTTTTCGTATAAAACCGGCATTCGCCGGTTTTTTTTTACCATTTATCGAAAAAAAGCGGCAAACTATTTTGTTCCCTGACCGAAACGATTAGTTTTGTAAAGTAATCGCTTGTCCCATACCTATCAAAAGCTCACCGGGTCCATCACCCGCTTACCGAAAAGCCAGAGCATTTATTCTGAAACCTATTCAAACAAAAAGAGTATGAACAAGCCCTTACTCACCGTAGTATTGTCTATCTGCGGTATGATCGTAACCGCCCAGGACATTGAACTTCCCAAAGAAAGAGATCCCCAGGTGAATCACACCATTAGTCCCACAGAAAATCCCAGGATCAATCCAACCAAGAATTTCCGGATCAACCCGAAACACAACTGGAACATCAACCCGGCGATGAATGAAAGCATCAACCCGGAAAAGAACAAAGTGATCAATCCCAAGTTCAACAAGCAGTTCAGTCCCCTGCACAATCACAGTATCAACCCCATGTACACGTTCAGTCTTCATCCGCTGACCAATACGAACTGGCTGGGATATTATCTGTTTGACAAGGACAGCAAGCTGAATGGTTACCTGGTAATCGCAAACCAGTTTGTGGTACTGGACTTTGATGACAAGGGAGTCTGGAGAGGATACCTGGTAAAGACGAGCACCAACACCTACAACTATTTCAATCTGCAGGACGAGTGGACCCGCACTTATTTCTGTGAAGATTCCATGGTAGGATTCAACCAGTTTGACAGTGCCGGTGAGTGGACCGGCAATTTCGCCAAATAATTATTTTCCTGACAACATCTGTTGGGCAGTGCTGCGAATGTCCTGGAGGTCAATTTTCATCATACAATTGAAATGACCTTTGGGACATTTTTCATACCCGATCTTGGAGCAGGGTCTGCAGCTTAGTCCTTTTACCTCCTTGATGGTGTAAGGGGGGGTGGTGCCGGTAAGGAATGCACTTCCATAATAAGGAAACATGCCAAACGCTGGTACTGTGTTACCCCAAACGGAAATGATGGGTTTATGGAAAGCAGCTGCAATGTGCATAAGGCCAGTATCGTGAGAGATGATCAGTTTTGCCTTTGCCACCAGGTCGGCAGATTCATTGAGGGTGAATTTACCGCAGGCGTTATATATCTTAACGGGATCGGATTCCGCAATTACATCCCCCACTATCCGGTCTTCTTTACCTCCCAGTAAAACGATGGGGTGGTCGATGATGCGTGCCAGTTCCCGGAGTTTATCCAGGGGCAGGCGTTTGGTGGCATGAGCGGCCCCCACTACCAGTCCAATATAGCCCAGGTGATGGGAAGCAGGCAAATCGGATTGACTGATCCGCTCTTCATCCGGGATAAAGTAATCCAATCCCATACCGTCGTTGGTAACGCCCAGGTGGGCGATGGTGGCCATATAGCGGTCAACGATGTGTAGGTTAGGCAGGATGTTTATTTTAAAATTGGTCAGCAGCCACTTTGCAGGGTTAAGTTTATTAAAGCGCATGACCTTAGAGGAAAGGGCTTTTGCGACTCTCAGAGAACGCAGGTTATGATGCAGATCCACCACCAGGTCAAATTTCTCTTTTTTTAATTCAGAGATCACGGTATCCAGGTCATCTTCCAGGAGATGCAACTGGTCAATATACGGGTTGGCAGTAAGAACCGGCGCAAAGGTTTTTTTTGTGAGGTAGTGCAATTCAATTCCGCCCACCTGTTTTTTCAGGCAGCGTATAACCGGGGTAGTGAGAACGATATCACCGATGGAAGAAAATCGAATCACCAGTACTTTCATGGGAACTAAATTTAATTACTGGTTAGGATAAGTTTAGGATTCAATATAGTTCAGGTCTTTGCCGAATGTTTCACTGGTAAGTGCAGCGGCAATAAAGGTAATAACCATAATGACGACGGCGGTGATCACCCCGCTTTGCACATACGAGTAGGTGACCTGCAAAGAGGTAAATAGGATGGCGATCAGGTTGAGGGATCCTCTCACCATGTTAGGTACCGTGGTGGCAGCGGTGGCGCGAAGATTGGTTCCGAATTGTTCGGCCGCCATGGTTACGAAAATTGCCCAGAAGCCGGTTCCGAATCCCAGTAAGGCGCAGGCCCAGTAAAGTTCCTGTGCGGTAGCGCCCTGGAGGTTAAAGAACCATATCATTCCGATTATAGTAAGTCCGTAAAAAACAAAGAGTGCTTTTTTGCGGCTACGCAGTACCTGGCTCACCAACCCTACGGCTATATCACCTATTGATATGGCCGCATACGCATACATAATAGCTTTACCCGGATCGATCTCACCCACCACACCCATTTGTTTACCGAATTCTTTGGAAAAGCTAACCAGGATTCCGATAACGAACCAGGTGGGCAACCCGATCAATATGCTGAGCATGTATTTTTTAAACCGTAGGCCATTATTAAAGAACATCAGGAAGTTACCCTTACTGACAGCGGATTCCTTAACGTGCCGGAACATGCCGGACTCGGCAACTTTTATCCGCAGGAAGAGCAGCAGGATGCCGAGCCCGCCTCCTATGAAGTAGCAGGTTCTCCAGTGAAAATTTTCTTTCATGATGTAGGCCAGCACGGCGCCGGAAAGACCGATACCGGCCACCAGAGAAGTTCCCACTCCCCTTTTGTCTTTAGGCAGCAGTTCGCTAACCAGTGTAATCCCGGCCCCCAGTTCACCGGCAAGCCCGATTCCGGACACCAGCCGGATCCAGGCGTATTGGTCAACCGTCTGCACGAAGCCATTGGCAATATTTCCCAGGGAGTAAAGAATGATAGAGGCGAACAAAACACTGAGTCTTCCTTTTTTATCGGCCAGAACCCCCCAAAGAATGCCTCCGATCAGCAAACCCAGCATCTGCATATTGATAATGTAGAGGCCATCGTCGCGCACCTGGTCTTCGTTCAGGCCAAGTTCCTGCAAACTGGGAACGCGAATAATGCTGAACAGCAGCAGGTCGTATATATCTACAAAATATCCGAGTGCAGCAACAATCACTGCAATATTAAAAACGGAAGCAGGCCTTGCGGGGTTTTGGTTCATATAATAGTATTAATCAGCCTTTTTAGCGGCCGCCCTCTTACGTTTTCCGGTGATCAGTTTCCAGAGGACCGGGGCTGTGGTAACCAGTACGATGATAATAATGATCACTTCCAGGTGATCTTTCAGTTCAAATCCAAACTGGTTCCTTACCCACACCTGGAGAAAGTGGCCGGTCATGATCATACTGATGACCCAGGCAAAACAACCTACGATATTATAGAAAGCGAATTTCTTCCTGTCCATTCCCACGATCCCGGCAATGATTGGGGCAAAAGTTCGCACCATGGGGAGGAAGCGGGCAAAGACGATGGCGCCCCCACCGTGCTTATCGTAAAATTCATGCGCTTGTTCCAGGTAATGTTTCTTGAAAAAGAAACTATCCTTCCATCGGAACATGGCTGGGCCGATCTTCCTGCCAAACCAGAAACCGACGGTATTCCCGATGATACCTGCCAGGGAAACCAATCCGATGAGCACCAGCAGGTCGAGCCATTCATTTTCAACCCCGCCCATCCCGATGGCTTTCAGGAATTCATGAGCCAGGGGACTGCTGTAGATGCCGGCGACAAAAAGAAGGCTGTCACCCGGCAGGAAGAACCCAGCGAAAAGCCCGGTTTCAGCAAAGACGATCAGGAGTAACATCCACAAGCCACCATATACGATATAGAACATGGGGTTGAGGAGGTCCTTCCAGGTAAAATGTTTTTTGACGGTCACGGTATTGTTTTCAGCGACCTGCGCCAGTGAAAAACTGGTGGTATCGTGTGAGGCTGCCACCAGTCGAACCGTTTCATCCGGCTGGAGTGTCACCATTGCATACCCATCTTTATCGGTTTGGTAAGATCTGCTACCAGAAGCCGATTCCAAGCTAAACTGTTCCACGGTTCCTTCGTATTGGTTAAGGAATCGTAAACGCACTTCCTGTTGTGCCAACAACGGTAAGATCATGAGTAATCCGGTCAGCAATAACAGGGCCCCTTTAATTTTCTGTATCATATCTATGCTTCTGTTTAAGACTCTAATTCACCTTCCCATTTACTAACAGCTGTAGTAGCCAAAGCGTTGCCCAGTACATTGGTCATGCTGCGGAACATATCGCAAAAGTGATCGATCGGCAGGATCAGCGCGATACCTTCCGGGGGTATATTGAACATGGCGCAGGTAGCGGTAACCACCACCAGCGAGGCGCGGGGCACGCCTGCGATCCCTTTGCTGGTCAGCATCAGGACCAGTAGCATGGTAAGCTGGGTGCCCAGGTCCATCTGGATGCCATAAGCCTGAGCGATGGCTATGCTGGCAAAGGTCATATACATCATGCTGCCGTCCAGGTTAAAACTATACCCCAGTGGCAGGATAAAAGAGACGATTTTATCCTTGCACCCGAAGCGCTCCAGTTCTTCCGTAAGCTTGGGAAAAACGGCTTCACTGGAAGTGGTACTGAAAGCAATCAGGAGGGGTTGTGCAATTCTTCTGAGCAGCGTTGGGAGACGGTTTCCGAGGATCAGGAATCCCACGGACAGTAAAAGGGCCCAAAGGACCAGGATACCCACCAGGAAATAAAAGAGGTAGAGTCCATAAAACTTAAAGACTTCCAGTCCCTTCAAGGCAATTACGGCAGCTATGGCACCAAATACCCCCAGTGGGGCAAAGGCCATTACATAGTTCACCATCTTAAGGATGATATGAGCCACTCCGTCGAGAGCTTTGATAACAGGTTTGGTATAATCGCCGATTGCGGTAGCCGCGACTCCAAAAAAGATGCTGAAGACCACCAGTTGGAGGATCTCGTTAGTAGCCATTGCTTCAATGACACTTTTAGGGAAAACGTGCTCCACGAAATTGACCAGGGAGAATACTTTTGTTTTACCTATGAGGTCCTGGGCGCCGCCGGTATCGGCATTACTCAGGTCGATGGCGGTACCTGGTTTGAAGAAATTAACGAGCAGCATGCCGATTAGCAGGCTGGCGAGGGAGGCGGTGATGAACCAGAGCAGGGCTTTCCCTCCCACGCGGCCAACGCTTTTAAGGTCGCCCAGTTTAGCGATACCCACTACGAGGGTAGAAAAAACGAGCGGGGCGATGATCATCTGCACCAGGCGCAGGAATATGGTAGTAAGCAGTTTAATCTTATCGGCAAAGCTGGCAATGAAAGCAGGGCTGGCATTTTTATTTACTATGTATCCCACGATAACCCCCAATAACATTGCGATCAATATATATAAGGTGAGGCGGTTCTGTTTAGCCATTATACATCAGGTATGCTTGGTGAAAAGAAGGCCGAAAATTCAAAAAAATCCTGACCCCACCAAAATAATCGTCCGAAATCCTTGTCCGGTCAAAGTTTAGCGGTGAGGAATCGAATAATTATTTATTTTACGGGCTTCTTAACTGCTTAATCAAATAAATCACACACAACTGTATGAGTTTATTCAGAAAAAAATCCCTTACCTCTCTCCTGGCTTCGGCTGCTGATTCGGAAAAAGGTTTGAAACGGACATTAGGGGCTGCAAACCTGGTAGCCCTCGGGACTGGCGCCATCATCGGCGCCGGTTTGTTTGTAAGCACTGCCGCTGCGGCCGGACAAGCTGCAGGACCTGCGGTGACCGTATCCTTCATTATTGCGGCTATCGGTTGCGCCTTTGCCGGTCTTTGTTATGCAGAATTTGCGGCGATGATCCCCATTGCGGGAAGTGCATACGCCTATTCTTATGTTACTATGGGTGAGTTGGTTGCCTGGATCATTGGCTGGGCGCTGATCATGGAGTATGCGTTGGGTGCGGCCACTGTTTCTATTGCCTGGAGTGAATACCTCAATACGCTGCTGGGAGGGGCGATACCTTATGAATGGAGCCATTCGCCGTTTGAAAGTTTCACGGATGCCTCGGGGTTACACCACCAGGGCATTATGAATGCACCGGCATTGATCATCCTGCTCCTGCTGACGCTGTTACTGATCAAGGGCACACAGGAGTCGGCGATGGTGAATGCCATTATTGTATTTATCAAAGTGGCCATTGTATTAATCTTTATCGCTGTAGGCTGGCAGTTCATTAATCCAGCCAACCATACTCCCTACCTGATCCCGGAAGGAACCCCGCCTTTTATGGATGCGGCGGGTAAAGAGATCGCGAATTACTCTGGTGTATTTAAACATGGATGGGGTGGTGTTTTAGGTGGCGCGGCCATCGTGTTCTTTGCCTTCATTGGTTTTGACGCGGTGAGTACGGCAGCCCAGGAAGCGAAGAATCCGGCGCGTGACATGCCGATCGGAATCTTAGGTTCGTTAGCTGTCTGTACCATATTATATATTTTGTTTGGACATGTATTAACGGGTGTTGCCCCCTGGCAGGATTTTGTAGATCCTGTTAAAGGCCGGGAAGCTTCCGTAGCCTATGCCATCAGTGAATACATGCCGGGATATGGCTGGCTGGCCACCGCGGTAACAGTGGCGATTTTGGCAGGATTCTCGTCTGTGATCCTGGTAATGTTGATGGGCCAGAGCCGGATCTTTTATACAATGAGCAACGATGGCCTTATTCCCAAGGCTTTTGGAGCCTTGCATCCAAAGTTCAAGACGCCCTATAAAGCCAACTGGATCCTATTTGTATTTGTAGGAGCTTTTGCTGCTTTTGTTCCCGGACATGTTGCGGGTGACCTGACCAGTTTTGGCACCCTCTTCGCCTTTGTACTGGTAAGTGCAGGAGTTTGGATCATGCGCAGAAGTGATCCGAATATCAAACGCCCGTTCAAAACTCCATGGGTACCTGTAGTTCCCATATTGGGGGTACTGGTATGCAGTGCCATGATCTTTGCCCTGGACAAGCAGACACTAACAGTGGCTATCATTTGGATGGTTGTTGGCCTGCTTGTATATTTCCTTTACAGCCGTCATCATAGTAAATTAACCGATGAAGGGCACAAGCCAGGTGAGATACTTCCAAAAGCATCTGATTTTGAATAAATGATACCTGTCTAAAAACCTGAAAGCGTCCTGGCATCAAATGCAGGACGCTTTTTTTGTGTTACCATGGCTAAAAGCTAAATTTGCCCCCCAACAAGATTCAACAAACAACAAACCATAAAAAGATATGGGCAGGATATTTGAAGTACGGAAGGCTACTATGTTTGCCCGGTGGGACCGGATGGCAAAACAATTCACCCGGATCGGAAAGGAGATTGCCATTGCAGTAAAATCCGGTGGGTCTGATCCCAATACCAATCCGGCGCTGCGTCGTTGCATGCAGAATGCGAAAGCGGTGAACATGCCAAAGGACCGGGTGGAAGCAGCCATCAAAAGGGCACAGGGGAAAGACATGGAAAATTATGAGGAGATCCTTTACGAAGGGTACGGCCCCCACGGTGTGGCCATCCTCGTAGAAACTGCCACAGATAATCATGTACGAACTGTAGCCAATGTAAAAGCCATTTTTAATAAAGGAAACGGAACGTTGGGAAATAGCGGCAGTGTCAGTTTCCAATTCAAAAAGATGGGCGTTTTCAAGTTGAAACCGGAAGGATTGAACACAGAGGATATGGAACTGGAGCTGATCGATTACGGTCTGGAAGAGCTGGGTGAAGGAACCGGGGAAAACGGAGAAGAGGTGTTAGTAGTACGGTGTGGCTTTACTGATTTCGGAAACATGCAGAAGGCATTGGAAGATAAGGGGCTAACTCCATTGTCTGCAGAAGTGGAATGGATACCGCAAAATACCGTTGAATTGGGTGAGGAAGCAGCCCAGGAGTTACTGAAACTGGTAGACAAACTGGAGCAGGACGAAGATGTTCAAAAAGTCTTTCATAACCTTGCCTGAGCCATTGAATCCATAATTTAGTAAAAGGAACCTGTTTAAGAAAACAGGTTTTTTTTTATGGATAGGTTCACCAATAAGTTTACCTTGTAATGGTATTCCGGATATGTGCAACCGCGCTTTCCGCACCCACTCCGCCCCTTTTATCTCCGCACCGGCAACCAAAGATTTCTATCACCCTTAATCTTTGCATATGCTAGTACCGAACATTTCCTCCAACCGATGGAGCTGCCAGTTGCTGGCGGTCCTATTTTTCCTGTTTTCCTTTGTGGCTAATGCCCAGGTAAGTCCCACCACCTATATCGGGGTACGAACCTACCTCGCCAAACCAGGAAAAGCAGAGGCCTATGAAAGTATGGTAAAAAGCCATACGAGGAAGGTCATGGAAGGAGCAGTAGTAACCCAAAAATACATGGCCTGGTATTTTTACAAAGTATTGATGTCTGACCGCATCAATGATTACAATTATGTAAGTGTTACCGTCACCAGTAATTTCAATGACCTGGTGGACAATCCTGTTTCTTTCAGGGATATGTATACGAAAAGCTTTACCGGTTCAAAGGATATGACGTATGACCAGTATAATGGAAAGATGTCAGAGAATCGCACAGAAGTAAGTTTCCAGGTATTTGCGCTGCGTGCTGGCATTAATCCTAATGTCGCCGTTTCTAAGTATGTACAGGTAGATTTCATGAAACCCATGCCAGGAAAAACAGCTGAGTATATCCAAACTGAAAAAGAAATCTTTTATCCGATCCACCAGGAGAGAATCAAATTGGGAGCGTTAACGGACTGGGGTCTTTATGAGAAGCTGTTGCCATTTTCTGCCAACGCCGAGAACGATTTTGTTACTGCCAATTTTTTTAATGACCTGAAATCATTGATAGATCCAAAGTATGAGGAAGCGTTCAATTACATTCCGAACAATACGAATTTCATCATTATGTCAGACCGGGTAGACCAGATCCGGAAGATGGTACGAAGTGATATCTGGAAGCTGGTGGATCATGTGGATAGCAAGAGTAAATGACGACAGCCCCCGTTTTTTGCGCACCATTCGTAATTTTGATTGATGGGGCATCCTGTAATATTATTTGATGGTGTTTGCAACCTGTGCAACAGATCTGTCCAGTTTTTTATCCGGCGTGACAGGGATGCATTGTTTAGGTTTGCCTCATTACAAAGCGATTTTGGGCAATCCTTCTTACAAAAACATGGCCTTGCCCGTGATCATTTTTCCAGTTTCATACTAGTAGAGGATGGCATCTACCATACAAAGTCCACGGCTGTATTAAAAGCCCTGGAATATTTACCGGGATGGAGTTGGATGCGTGTATTTTTTATTGTGCCTGTTTTCCTCCGGGACGGATTGTACCAGGTTATTGCCCGTAACCGTTACCGTTGGTTTGGAAAAAAGGAGCACTGTTGGGTGCCCACCACTGAATTGGCAAGCAGGTTTATCGATCAGGTTTCCTGAGATAAAAGACGGGTAAAAACCAGTGATAGCGGATTGCCAGCATCCTGACTGAAAAGATCAGCAGCACTGCAATGATGTTTCGCAGAGCCGGGTCAATACCGCTGTGCAACAGCAGGTAATAAGCGATCCCCCCAAGGATGCATGCCGAAGCATAAATTTCCTTTTTGAAGAGAAGGGGCACTTTATTGAGGATCACATCGCGTAGAACGCCACCAAAACATCCTGTTAATACACCCAGGGAGATACATATTCCTGGGGGATAGCTGTGCAAGATTCCTTTTTCAATGCCAACGATCGTAAAAAGTCCGAGGCCAAGGGCATCGAATGCCTCCAAGAGCGGTCCGAATTTTTTAAGCATGGTACCGAATAGCATAGCAGCGATAGCGGCCAACAGAATAATTCCGATGGTTAAGTTGTTTGAAAGCCATGCCACCGGAAGATCACCGATAAGAATATCGCGGACCGACCCCCCACCTATAGCAGGAACAAAGGCCATTATGATGACGCCAAATGGATCCAGTCTCTTATCCATTGCAGCGAAAGCTCCTGAAAGCGCGAAGGCGAAAGTGCCTAACAAGTCGATCAGGTTCAGGAAATTCAGTTGCATGTTGTTTTATTCAGCCATCATTTCCATCACAGTATCCACCACCTCTTCTGCATTTGGTTTACTGAAATAATCGCCGTCGCTGGCATAAGCCGGCCGGTGATCTTTTGCCGTGAGTGTTCTGGGGGCAACATCCACCCACCGATAGCCACCCTGTTCTTCCATGACCTTATTGAACATATAAGCGGCGGCTCCACCTGGAACGTCTTCGTCAACGAACAAGATGCGGCTTGTTTTTTTCAGCGATTCCAAAATATGGTGATCCTTATCAAAAGGCAGCAGCGTTTGGACGTCAATGATCTCGCAATGGATTCCATTGGATGCGAGCCTTTCAGCCGCTTCCTGAATTACTCTTAGGGTGGAACCATAAGAAACTATGGTGATGTCGGAGCCCTGACGGATGGTCTCTGGAATGCCAAGCGGCAGGCGGTAATTGATGAGGTCGGCCGGCAGTTTTTCCTTTAAACGATAGCCATTGAGACATTCAATAACAATACCGGGATCATTGGCAGCCAGCAGGGTATTATACATCCCGATTGCCTGGACCATATTCCTGGGGACACAGACGTACATGCCCCGGAGAGCATTCAGTATCATCCCCAGTGGAGAGCCGCTGTGCCAGATACCCTCCAACCTGTGACCGCGGGTACGAACGATCAGCGGGCAGCTCATTTTTCCGAAGGTTCTGTAGTGGGTAGTAGCCACATCGTCACTCAGCGGCTGGAGTCCATACAAGAGATAATCCAGGTATTGAATTTCAGCGATGGGTCTCAGTCCACGAAGTGCTGCTCCTATACCCTGGCCCATGATTGTGAGTTCCCGGATACCCGTATCCGAAATCCTGAATTCTCCATGTTTCGCCTGCAGGCCGGCAAACCCCTGGTTAACATCACCTATGTAACCAACGTCTTCGCCAAATGCCACCACTTTAGGGTTGGAAGCAAACAGCTGGTCAAAATACCGGTTCAGGATTTCATAACCATTCAGCATAGGTGCGTCTGCATCAAAAACCAGGGCGCCGGGTGTTACATTGAGAGCACTCTTTGTTCCTTCATTATATAAATGTGTATTGTATAATGCCCGGTTCTGTTCCCTGAGATCCCGGTAAAAATCTTTGAGCCCAAATGCGCGGTCGTCTTTGCCTGCCAGGACGATCAACTGGTGGAGTGAACTCATAACATCCCTGCGCATGGGTTCTTTCTCTGCCAGGAGTTTTTGGAGCAGATGTTGCATTTCGGCGGAACGGGGGTGATTAGCCTGGTTCAGGAGATTTGTGGACAGGTCAGCAACTTGGGCCACCTGTGCCTTAATAGGTTCCTGGTAGGTCATCCAGGCTTTGTTACGACAATCGCGTACATATTCCTTCGCCCTGAGTTCAATATCCGAGAGTTCTTCTTCGCTGCTCAGCGCGTTCTCGAGGATCCACTCTTTGAATTTTTTGTTACAATCAAAAGACCTTTCCCATTCCAGCCTTTCCGGTGATTTATAGCGCTCATGGCTACCCGAAGTAGAATGGCCCTGAGGCTGCGTAATCTCTTCGATATGAAATATCGCGGGGATATGGGTATCCCGGATTTTTTGAATAGCGGGTTCCAGCAATTCGATCATGCTGGCATAGTCCCATCCCTTTAATTTATAAATATCGATTCCATTGGTACCTTCCCGCTGCTGGAAGCCTTTCAATACTTCAGATATAGACCCTTTGGTAGTCTGGAATTTTTTGGGGACTGAGATACCATATCCATCATCCCATACAAATATGGCCAGAGGCACTTGCATTACACCAGCGGCATTCACTGTTTCCCAGAAGTGCCCTTCTGAGGTGGAGGCATCACCTATGGTGCAGAAGCAAACTTCGTTACCCTTGTCGGACAACTCAGGAAAATCCTGAAGTAAGGGAATTTTACGAAATAGTTTGGAGGCAAAAGCAAGTCCGAGCGCGCGCGGCATTTGTCCGGCGGTAGGAGCAATGTCACTGGAAATATTTTTCTGCCGGGTCAGAGGTATCCAATTGCCGTCGGCTGAGGTATTTGGGGTACAAAAGTGAGCATTCATTTGCCTTCCGGCGCTGTGCGGATCCTGGTTTACATCCGGGTTAGCATACAACTGGGCGAAGAATTGTTCCACGGTAGCCAGTTTGCTGGCGAACACAAAAGTCTGGTCACGGTAGTATCCTGCCCGCCAGTCGCCGTTCCGAAAAAACTTTGCAGCAGCGATCTGTGCCACTTCTTTGCCATCGCCAAAAATGCCAAATTTGGCTTTCCCGGTCAGAACTTCTTTCCTACCCATCAGGCTGGCCTCCCGGCTTTCGCAAGCCAGGTAGTAATCACGGAGTACTTCATCGCGAAAGCGATCGAAGCTTAGCTTTTCAGTATCAAGCAGTTCGTTTTCCATGAGATTTTGCATGCGACAAAACTAAAGGAAAATGGCCGGAAGCGAA
>CBFGLD010000042.1:0-18657 GCA_965649495.1 uncultured Flavihumibacter sp.
GACAAAGGAAAGCGCAGCAGAGAAAGCCGGACTAAAAGCAGGTGATGTGATCATGAGAGTGGGAGAAACCAAGATTGCCAACCCCGGGGATCTAACCAAAGCGATCGGCAAGCACAAAGCGGGCGATAAGGTTGAAATTGCATACCAGCGTAAAGGGAAAGAACAAAAAACTACCGCCATGCTGGGTAAGCGGGAAGGGGTAATGGCCTTTGATATGCAACGTATGCCTGAGTTCGAAGCGCTCCAGGACCAGCTTCGCGGGCTGCAGGATAGGAAAGAGTTCCGCCAATTTGAATTACTGGATAAACAGCGCAGACTTCAGGACGGATCCATGAAAGAATTAGAATTTATGCGTAGTGGCCAGCCCAGGCTTGGAATCAGGGCCCAGGACACCGAAGATGGGAAAGGGGTGAAAGTACTCGGTGTGGATGAAGGTTCTGCCGCTGAAAAGTCAGGCCTGAAAGAGGGTGATATCATTACGTCATTTGATGGTTCTGAAGTAAACAGTGTTGGTCAACTGGTAGAAATTTCCCGGGCTGCACGGGAAGCCAAAAAAATGAAAATGCCAGTAAAGTACTTGCGGGAAGGCAAAGAACAGCAGGGAGAGATCAGCATTCCAAGGAAGCTGAAAGTTGCGGAATTGTAGAAAGTTAGGGCTGTCAATAATAGTACCCGGGCGAAAAAGCGCAGGAATCATCCCTCGCTTTTTCGCCTTTTCCATCTTAAGGGGCAGAGGTCGGTAATCCTTTGGCGCTGATTGGGTACATTTGCTATTTATTGATTCAAGCAGCAAACGGATGACAGACCTGGAAGAGAAATATGAACTGGTAATTGGCCTGGAGGTTCATGCCCAGTTAATGACTAAAACCAAATTGTTTTGTGGGGATAGCGCTTCTTTTGGTGGCGCTCCCAATACTCATATCAGTCCCATTACCCTTGCATACCCGGGCACATTGCCTAAATTAAACCGTAGGGCTGTGGAGTTTGCGGTTCAAATGGGTATTGCTTGCGGTTGCGAGATAAGTAAAGTGAATTGGTTTGCCCGGAAGCATTATTTCTACCCGGACCTTCCAAAGGGTTACCAGACATCGCAACATATCAATAATATTTGCCAGGGTGGGGGGGTGCAGATTTCGGTTGATGGACATACCCGCCTGGTTAAGTTGCATCACATTCACCTGGAAGAAGATGCTGGCAAAAGCATACATGATGCCCATCCCGATAAAACTGCCATCGATCATAACAGGGCTGGAGTGCCACTGATTGAGATTGTTTCCGAACCGGACCTGTTCAGTGCCGAGGAGGCGTATGCTTATATTACGGAAATCAGAAAAATGGTACGTTTTCTTGGAATCTGTGATGGTAATATGGAGGAAGGCAGTATGCGTTGTGATGCCAATGTTTCGATCCGTCTACGCGGTGAAAAAAAGCTCGGCACCAAAGTAGAAGTAAAAAACCTGAACTCGATCCGGAATGTAAAAAAAGCTATTGAGTTTGAAGCAAAGCGGATGATGGAGATGGCCGAAAGGGGAGAGCCTATATTACAACAAACCAGGAGCTTTAATGCCGATAACGGAACGACCTTTGCGCTTAGAACCAAGGAAGAAGCAAATGACTACCGGTATTTCCCTGATCCCGACCTGCCTCCCTTTCATATTACCGAGGAAAAACTGGATGCCATCCGTTCCTCAATGCCCGAATTACCTGAGAGTATCCGCCAGCGTTACCTGAAGGAGCTTCAGCTTCCGGTTTATGATGCCCAGCAATTAAGTGACGATAAGGATATGGTAGATTTTTTTGAATCAGTTATCCGATATACGAACAACTTCAAGTTTGCCGCAAATTGGATGCTTGGCCCTGTCCGTGCCTGGTTAAATGAAACAAGTAACAGTATTACCCGATTCCCGGTAAGTCCCGAAGCCATTGCATCCCTGGTGGACCTGGTTGCCTCCGGCCAGATCAGCTTTTCGAGCGCCTCTGCAAGGCTCTTGCCAAAATTAATGGAACATACCACTGCAAACCCGGCAGAACTCGCCAGGAGTCTTAATCTGTTACAGAACGCGGACGGCGCCGAAATAGAAGCTTGGGTGAACCAGGTGCTGGCTAAGATGCCGGAGAAAGTAGCCGAATACCGGAAAGGTAAAAAAGGTTTGATCGGACTCTTTATGGGTGAAGTTAAAAAGGTATCTCAAGGTAAGGCTGATCCCAAAATCACCACAACCCTGTTGGAACAAAAACTGAATAATCATTAAATCATAAAGCCATTTTCAAATAATGAAACGTATTAAATTATTTGTCGTTTGTATTGGGGTTTCCTTATTTGCCAGTCAATGCAAGGACGCATCTTCAGGAGGTGAATTCACTGTTTCGGTTGATTACAATCATGCGGATCAGCTTATCCCTAAGGAAAACCGCAAGATGGTTCTTGAAGAAATTCCATTTGGTGGAGATGGAGCTCCTTTGATCCTGGATTCTGCTACCATTACGGATGCAAAGGGATTGATTAAATTGAAAGGTAAGGCCAAGGTAGAAGGAATTTACCAGGTGGCAGTGGAGGATGGCCCGGTATTATTATTGGTGAACGACGCGGATGATATCAAGGTGAACCTGGATATATCTAAAAGGGATCACTATTATACCGTCCAGGGATCCGGCGCCAGCAAGGAATTGCAGGATTTTATTCAGAACTATAGTGATAAAAGCCAGGAGGTAAACGTATTATTCATACAGCTGGATAGTCTTAAACAGATAGGCGGTGCGGATAGTGTGGTACTGGCAGTCACTGAAAAAAAGAACCAACTGGTTACCTCGCTTACTAATTATATGAAGGAAGTTGCGGGTAGCTCTCAAAGTCCGGCTGTCACATTATTTGCATTGGGACTTTCCTCCAGGATTGTTCCGGCCAATGATTTTGCTGCATTATTGGATGGAGCAGTGAAAAAATTCCCGGAGCATGAAATGGTCAAATCCCTGAAAAAAACATACGATATGCAGCAGGCACAGGCTGCTGAAATGGATAAACAAAGGGCAGCCAGGACCCTTATCGGTAAACAGGCACCTGATCTTACCATGCCAGATGTTAGTGGAAAGAGTGTTTCCATTTCTGATTTTCGGGGAAAGTTTTTATTGGTAGATTTCTGGGCCAGCTGGTGCGGACCCTGCCGTCACGAAAATCCGAATGTGGTAAGAGCTTTTGATAAATATAAAAATAAGAATTTCACTATCCTTGGAGTTTCGCTGGACAAATCCAAAGAACCCTGGATGAAAGCTATTGCTGATGATAAACTTGCCTGGTCACATATGAGTGATTTGAAATACTGGGAAAGTGAATCGGTTAGTGTTTATGGATTTGAAGGTATCCCTTATAATGTACTGATTGATCCGCAAGGTGTGGTTATTGCCGAAAATCTGAGAGGATTCGACCTGGAACAAAAGTTATCAGAGGTCCTGAAATAATACAATCTCTTTAATAAAAGAAGGCGGCTTCCAATGAAGCCGCCTTCTTTTATATTTCGGATAGTTTAATATCCATCATTCTGTTCTACAATACCACCACTGGTTTGAACCTCCCGCAAAGGAATAGGCCATAATGCCCGGAAAGATTCAGTTATTCCTAGATCTTCTATCATGTTGTAGCGCCGAAGGTCGAACCACCTGTGTCCTTCGTGTGCCAACTCCACCCTACGCTCAGCAAGGATAGCAGTAAGCAGTTCATCCTGGGTATCAGCAGGTGTGTCTTCAAGACCAGCCCGGTTCCTGACGACATCCAGGTCGTCCTGTGCCCCTTCCACATTTCCCTGTCTTGCCCTGGCTTCGGCACGTATTAGGTAAACTTCTGCCAGCCTGATCAGGATAACATTATCATCCCCCGCTACACGAAATGCCTTTAAGGTTTTGTTGGCAGGAATACGCGGATCTGATGTATTATCCAACACACTAACATTAACGGGTAAACGACGATCACCAGCTTCGTGGGCACTGCCAAGGGCAGCTGATGACGTTACCTCATTCCTGCCTCCATTGCCCCCCGGGAAATAGAAAAATGCTATTGCGTTGGCATCATCAATATAAAAGGGTAATTCGAGGATGCTTTCGGGAGTGACATTCTTTTTAGACCACAGTGACCTGTAATCGTCTGACAATCCACCAAGGGGGCCGGTTCCTAATTTTTCGATTACCGCTGTTGCCGCAGCCTCTGCAGCAGACCAGTTGCCATTATATAACTCTACCCTTGCCTTCAATGCATTTGCTGCGTTGACATTTGCCCGGGAGATGGCAACTCCGGTTAGGTTTTCTATGGCAAAATCCAGGTCTGCCAGTATCTGCTCATTAACTTCCGCTTCTGTAGCCTTTGCTTTGGGTGCAGCATCCGTGGGGGTTAAGGTAGGTGTGGAAAATAGGGGTACACCTACTCCACCTTTATTATAACCAGCTTCAGAGCCTCCATAATACCGGATCAGGTCGTGGTACATCAGTGCACGCAGGAAACGGGCTTCCCCGATGGCATTTCCCTTGTTAAAAGCAGGATCCGTAATTTTTTCTGCGGATGCAATGATGTTATTAGCCCGGTTGATACCATTATAAATCGTATTCCACATGTTGGTCAGCTCAACATTGTCTGCCAGTATCTGCTTATTGAATATTTGGGCAAAACTGGGGAAGGTACCGGTATGGTTAATATTATCTGCTGTCATATCAGCAAAAAGCTGGTAGCGAAGGCCATAATAATTTCCACTTTGCAGCGCATCATAGATGCCTCGCAAACCTGCCTCAACGCCCTGTCGGGTGGAATAGGCAGTATTGGCATCGAGCGAACTCTGCGGCTCCTGCTCCAGGATCTTATTACAGGATACAGATCCGGCCAGCATTGCAGCGAGAATGGCTATTTGTATTTTTTTCATTGTTTTCAGCATTTAAGATTAGAAGCTAAGGTTAACGCCAAAGGTGATTGTCCTTGCCTGCGGATAGGTCAGGAAATCTGTTCCAGGAGCCGTGTTGGTAATACTAAATGTACTAACCTCGGGATCAAAACCCTGGTAATCTGTCCAGGTTTTGAGATTTTCACCCTGTACAAAAAGCCTGATATTGTTCATCTTGATACGGTCTGTCAATTCCTTTGGAAGGTTGTAAAACAGCTGAATGTTTTTCAAGCGCAGGAATGAACCATCTTCAAGCCACCTGGTGGAAGTACGACGGTTGTTGGAAGGGTCTCCGAAAACTGCCCTGGGTAATGTGGCGGATTCACCTTTATCCGGAGTCCACCTGTTTGCCACTGTTGAAAGTTGACCAAACACACTGTTCATGCCTTCTCCGAATGCCCTTGTATTATTATAGATCTCGTTGCCGGAAACAAACTGCAGGAAGAAATTCAATCCAATTCCCTTATAACTTAATTCGTTTATCATACCTCCGAAAAAGTCAGGAACCGCACTGCCGATGATCTTCTGGTCTGCCGTGGTAATACGGTTATCACCATCCAGGTCTTCAAACTGAATGTCGCCGGGACGCGTAGCGGCGGAATGAACAGGAGCATCTGCAATCTCTTCTGCTGATTGGAAGATTCCCTTTACTACGAAACCACGAAACGCTCCCAGGTCCTGACCCTCTTCCACCCAGCTCGCAAATCCGGAAGCAAACGGAGTACCGGCAAGCTTCTTCACTTTATTATCCGGGAAGGTAATATTGAAATTGGTTGTCCACCGGAAATCGCGTGAATCGATATTGGTAGAAGTAACCTGGAATTCAAAGCCCTTATTCTGCAACTGCCCAATATTCTCGTTTATGGTTGTGAATCCGGAAGAACCTACCAACGGTCTTGCCAAAAGAAGGTCCCGGGTATTGCGGATATAATAATCTGCGGTAACACTAATCCTGTTGTTCAGGAATCCCAGGTCCAGTCCAATATTGGTCTGCTCTGAACTTTCCCATCCAAGGTTGGGGTTGCCTAATTGAGAAGGCGCAAGTCCCGCCGCCTGTGCATAGTTGTTACCTGCACCTACCAGTGGAAGTGAGGCAAAATCACCGATACTTGAGTTACCGGCTTCACCCCAGCTGGCGCGTATCTTGAGGTCGCTGAATACATTACTGTTTTTAAGGAAATTTTCTTCACTGACTCTCCAGGCAACAGAGGCAGCAGGGAAGGTACCCCAGCGGCGATCTGCACCAAAGCGTGATACCCCGTCTCGGCGGATACTTGCAGTTACCAGGTATTTTCCCTGGTATCCATAAATGGCGCGTGCCAGGTAACCAACTATACCGTAAGACGAACCATCAGAGGTTGCGGCAACCCTTTGTGATCCCGCAGATAACCTGCGGATACCATCACCGGGAAAATTGGTGGCCTGGGCAAAAATGCTTTCAAACTTTGACTCCTGGAAGGATGCCACCCCGGTAAGGGTCAGGTCATGATCATCCCCAAATTGCTTTTTGAAAGTCAGGATGTTTTCATTCGTCAGGTTCAGATCCTGTGAATAACCTTCTGTACCGCTACCCCGCACACCGGCTCCCTGGATATGTGTGGAAGGGATGTAACGCTGCTCCCTGAAATTCAGGTAATCGGCACCTACAACCGAACGAAACGACAGGGATGGAATGATTTGCCATTCTCCGTAAGCGTTGGCCAGAATGCGGTTGTTGTTTACATCGTAGGTTGGTTCAATTGCGTTGGCTATGGCATTTTCAATGGATGCGTTGGGGTCACGACCATAGGTGCCATCAGCATTATAGGCGGGAAAATAGGAACCCAGCAATAGTGAAGTACTAACCACACCATAAATGTTATTATCGTTCTGGATCCGGGTACTGTTAGACCGGCTCAGACCAATGCTGGTTCCAACCTTAATCTTTTTGGATAAATTATTGTCTACGTTGATTCTGAGGTTATACCTTTTAAATCCGGAACCGATCACGATTCCTTCCTGGTTAAAATAGGCGCCGGATATAAAGAATTTGGTATTCTCATTACCGCCCTGGAGGTTTAAGTCGTACGATTGTATAGCAGCACCTCTGAAAATTTCGTCCTGCCAGTTGGTAGTCGGATAAGACGAAGGTTCATTGTCGTATCCAACCAACCCAAGGTCACCAGGTTTTACTGCCGCACCGAAACGGTTCCTTACCATTTCCTGCATCAGCTCAATAAATTGGGGGCCCGTTACTGTGGGAAGTTTTTTATAGACTTCGGAAATGCCATAGTAGGAATTCACATTTACTCGTGTTTTCCTGTTAGCCCCTCTTTTGGTTGTAATGAGTACCACCCCGTTTGCGGCACGAGACCCATAAATAGCAGTGGCAGCGGCATCTTTCAGCACCTCAAAAGACTCGATCTCACTAGGATTGATATCGGCCAGGGCATTCATCGTTTGTCCACCCACACCGATTTGTGAATAGTTCCCAATGTTAATCGGTATACCATCAATTACATACAAAGGTTGTGAACTGGCATTGATGGAACCTGTTCCCCTGATGTTGATGTTGATGGATCCACCCGGTGTACCCGAACTTTGGGTAACATTAACACCGGCAGCGCGGCCGCGTAACGCCTGGTCAGGACCCTGAACGGGAATGTTTTGGAGATCGGAGCCTTTTACCTGAGCAACAGCGGTAGTGAGTTCCCTCTTTTTCTGGGTACCATAACCTACCACTACAACTTCAGCCAGGTTCCGGTCGCGGGTGGTCAGAGAAACATTAAATTCGGTTTCAGAGCCTATTCTCCTTTCAATATCACCAAAACCCACAGCCGAAATCACCAGGTCACGGGCAGATGCCGGAACAGTAAATGAAAACTTACCATCATCACCGGTAGTGGTTCCGATGTTGGTTCCTTTTACCACCACGGAAGCATTGGGGATGGGAAGCCCCCTGTCGTCAGTAACCCTTCCGGAGAGGGTCCTGGTCTGCGCATACAGTTGTCCTGCCAGGACAACCATGCTCAAAATTAGGCAGAGCAATTTTCTCATTAGCAGTTGAATTTGTATGTTAAATAAAATCAATATATAAGACAGGACAATACCTGTATTATGCTGCATTAACCCGGGATAGTTTAAAAATTACTTGTAAATGACAATCGACGCCGGATAAAGTTTATGGGTAAGGGATAAATTTATAGGACAGGTATTAGCCCATGAGTGAGAAAAGTCACCCAGCTCTCTTTACTTAAGTTTAAATGAAAGCGAAAGGTGCAAGCTGTGTGTTCGCTAAAACCAAAAAGCCCCGGGACATCCCCGGGGCTTTTGATAATTAATAGTTTGGATTTTGATCGTAGTTTGGATTTTGCCGGATTTCGATTTCTGGAATCGGCCATAGGAAGCGATGGTCGCTATAGGGGATTGCTGCCACAGCTCTGGTGAAACCATTGGCTCCTTCACAATTAAACATGGCGGCTGTAGCTGAGCCAGTGCCTACCTTCGATGGAATACCACCACCCTCAATGGGAGCATGAACAGGGTCAAGGGCCAGGCGATGGATGTCACCCCAACGCTTTCCTTCTCCTATAAACTCAACCCTTCTTTCAAACAATATGGCTGCAACCAGATCATCTGCCGTTGCGAAATCTGCTGTAGTAAAGGCGTCACCAGCATCAGCCAGACTCCTGTTCCTGACAGCATTTAAGAGATTGAGCGCAGTTTCCGATACTCCAGTTGCAGTACGGGCTTCCGCTTCCGCCATCATAATTAATACTTCAGCATAACGGATAAGAGGTGCGGCATCAGATAAGGTGGTTACATCCTTATACTTGTAGGTATATGCGCTGCTTTCGTAAGCCCTTGACAGAACAGTCCTTCTTTTATCATCACAATGCCATCTTGCATCACTCCAAAGGATTGGACTGATCCGAACCAGGCCACGTCCACCAACTGGCGCTGCAGGGTCACCCAACATATTGGCAAGACCAGCGTTTACACCCGGATTATCAGTTGCATCATTCTTGATGGAGAAAACGCTTTCGTCAGAAGTATTACTGATAAAAGGGCCATCTGGACCCGCCGTCAGTTTCCATCCTCCAATCGGACTACTATAGGTCGGGAATGTTCCGGAGATAATCTTGGCACCTTCTGTTTTTACTCCAGCCCAGTCACCCATATGCATCTTAACGCGCATCTTCAATGCAATGGCTGCGGCCTTACTTGCCCGGTAAGTTTTCAAAACACCAGTAGCCGGTAAGTTTGTTTCAGCAAAATCCAGGTCTTCTAAAATCTTGGAATAATTTTGGGCAACAGTGAAATCAGAGCGTTTTACCGCACGCGCTTCATTGGCTTTGGCTTCACTGTTAATCCCTGTTTCCCGGTAGATGATACCCATCTTGTTCCCACTACCATCCGCAAATGGCCGGGAAAAATTTAGCACCAGTTCATGATGTGCCATAGCTCTAAGGAAACGCATTTCAGCAGCATAGGCAGTGGCCTGTTCTGCTGGAATGATACCTTTACTCCCTGCATCTAAAACTCCTTCCATAGTCAGGTTGGCTTTATTGATGAGTGAATAAAGCGTCATAAACATATTCACGTTGTTAGCTGATGATATGCTGTGAGTGGCTTCGTAGGTTATCTGATAGAATAGTGCCTGGTTGAGCATGTCTTCTCCACGCATATCTCCTTGTTCGATACTGGCTGCGCCAAAAGGATACCCTCTTACCTGGGTAGCACCGCTACCGGGTACCGCTTCGTAAAAACCAGACTGGGCCGCATCGTACACACCATTAATGGCAAGGTTAACTCGTTCTACAGTGGTAAATGCGGAAAGATCAGAAAAGGAAGAATAAGGCTGAAGATCCAGCACATCCTTCTCACAACTGCTCAGCAGTATCGCTGCCATAAATGCAGGCGCGAGAATGCCGGAGAACTTATATATTTTTTTTGTATTCATTTTTGAAACATTTTGTGATCTAACAATTGCTTGATTAAAGTCCAAGACTCAGACCAAATGATAGAATTCGGGGTTTTGGAACGGTATTCAGGTCAATGCCTCCTTCTGAAATGTTTTCAGGATCAATTCCTGAATAACCGGTTATTACCACCAAATTCTGTCCTTGAACAAACATTCTGAAGCTCTTTACATTACCACCCAGGATATTGCCGAGAACCTTGTTACCCAATGCGTAAGAAATTTGGAGGTTCTCCAACCTGATGAAATCACCTTTCTCTACGAAGCGCGAGTTGGTGTTGTTTTGCAGGTTGGTGAAGTTGTCACGACCATACCAGAGTTTTGGAACATCCGTTACATCTCCGGCTTCCTGCCAGCGGTCCAGTATCACCGCACCGTTGTTCATAAACGCCTGTGTTAGCAAAGAAGTTCCTTTGGTTTCATTGAAGATCATATTACCACCAGAATAACGCCAAAGCATGTTCAAAGAAAAATTCTTGTACCTCAGGTCATTATTGATTCCACCAAACCAGGTTGGTAGCACATTGCCAAGAATCTTTTTATCTGCACTTGTAAGTGAAGTGGCTGTTCCCAATTCAGGGTCATCTTTTCCAAGCACGGTATAATAACTGGTTGTTGCAATATCACCCTGGATCAATGTTCCATCAGCCTTGATATACATGGGGTTTCCGTTTCCGGTATTCACGCCGGCAAACTCATACCCGAATAAAGCATTGATCGGTTGTCCTACGCGGAGGATGTTATAGGGATCCACTACGTCCGCATTATTATAAAGGGCATTCACCTTGTTTTTGACATTGGTGTAATTGATGTTAAGATCCCATGTGAAATCTCTGGATTCTACTACCCTGCCCCCGAGGGAAATTTCAATACCCTTGCTTTCCATGTCTCCTATGTTCTGTAATATGGAGTTTCCAGGAATACCAAAGGAAACAGGTAGGGGTGCAGCTAATACCAGTCCATTGTTTTTATTGCTGAACCAGTCCACAGATAAAGTAAAACGATCATTCAGAAATCCGAAATCGGCTCCGATATCTGTTTTCTCCTGGGTCTCCCAGGTCAAACCGGAGTTGCCAACCTGGGCAATGGCGATCCCGCTAAGGGCACCATATGGCCTGGATCCGTAAAGGCTCAGGAAAGGAAATAACCCACCAGCGATCTGGTCGTTACCTACCTTGGCCCAGGATCCTCTGATTTTGAGATCGGAAATTATATTTGAAATGCCTCCATCCTGCCAGAAGTCTTCATCAGATAGTCTCCAACCGGCGGAAACACTGGGAAAATTACCAAATCTCAGGTCTGGTGCAAATCGGGACAAACCGTCTCTCCTGAAAGTTGCCTGCGCATAATATTTGCCCTTGTAATCATAATTCAGTCGGCCAAAATAAGAAACGAAACCAGGTCCTTCAGAGTAACCACCGCCGGAAAACTGGTTGGCATAACTGTTACTGATCAGGTTCTGTTGTAAGAAAAACAGGTCGGATACATTGGAGCCTGATCCGGAGAAGCTATTGAATTTCTCATTTTGGTATTCTGTACCAGCTGTCAATGTAAAATTATGATCTGCAAAACTCTTGTTCACGGTCGCAAAATTTTGCAATACCCAGCGCAGATTATTCAGGCTTTGGTTGAATACAAATCCATTAGAACCACGACCATCACCATGACGGGGATCCAGCGCCTGAAAATCTGTTCCATTGTAATAATCAATATTTGCCCTGGAAGTGAAGGTCAGCCAGTTTACCGGCTTTATTTCAATAGTGAAATTGTTGATTATCCTGTGCTTCTTGGAATTGTACTGGTTGTTGTTTAGTACAAATCCAATATTAGTATAGTTATTTTCTATTGCACGGAGGTTAGCATCCTGGCCCAACGCAGCACCATTCGGAGTAACATTATAACCTCCGAACTGAGGCAGATCCGGGTTCATTACACGAACATTCGGGAGCGCCCTCATGGAGTTGGCAACTGCACCGGAAAGGGCATTGGTGCCCGTGTTCTGGTCATTGTCTTCCGTACGGGAAAGGGTAATATTATTGCTAATCTTTAACCACTTGTTCACCTTGTGTTCCAGGTTAGCGCGAATACCATATCTTTTTACCTTGTTTGTTATCACCATACCTTCCTGATCAGTATAGTTCATCGAAAAGAAATAGGTTGAACGGTCATTACCTCCATCTACACTAAGGTTGTGGGTTTGAGCCTTTGCATTCTTCCTGTAAACATAACTTTGCCAGTCTGTATCCGTATTTTCTGAATTCATGAAAGCCTGATCTGCGATACCGGCATTCCTGAATTTTTCATTGGAGATCTCTACAAACTCGCGTGCATTCAGCAGGTCAAACTTCTGGTAGGGATTTGCAAATCCAAAGTTGTTACTGTAGGTAACATTGGATCTTCCCGATCTTCCCTTTTTAGTGGTAATCATGATAACGCCATTGGATCCCCTGGATCCGAAGATGGCAGTTGCGGCGCCATCTTTCAGCACTTCTACGGATTCAATATCCGCAGGGTTGATGTCGGTAAGTGCGTTGGTATTGGCTACGCCGGAAAACCCTCCTGAAAGCATAGGCACTCCATCCAGTACGATCAACGGGCTGCGGGAGCCGTTCACGGAGTTAACCCCTCGGATCCGAATCCTGGGGGTTTCGTTAACCTGGCCAGAAGCGCTGGTAACCTGTACACCTGCAGTACGCCCGCCTAACTGGCGATCCACAGAAGGTGTTACTAAACTGGCAATCGGCGCAGGGTCGATTTTCCCAATGGCTGCTGTTACATCTTTCTTTTTCTGAGTACCGTAACCAACAACTACCACTTCCTGAAGATCTTTGTCCTCCGTGGTCATGACCACTGCAAAAGTACTCCTGTTACCAATGGTGATTTCCTGGTTTGCCATCCCCACCGATGAAACCACCAGCATGCGCGCATTATCGGGAATGGTTAAGGTAAAGGTGCCGTCATCGGCTGTAGTGGTTCCTGTCTCGGATCCTTTAACGACTACAGATGCATTCGGGACAGGATTACCGGAAACATCTGTTACTTTTCCCGTAACGGTTCGGGTTTGGGCCAGCAACTGGCCACTAAGCATAATAATGCCTAGTAGTAGCAATACTAGTTTTCTCATGTACAATGTGTTTTTTTGGTAGGTGTAAATCTAGGGAAATGTTAATCTACTTAGACTTTTGATGAGCGGTGAAAGCTGCACTGCTAGCGGAATAAACTTGAAAAATTCAGATAAAATACCTGCTTTGAATGATCGTATTATAGTAAAACAGGATGGGTAAATTATTTAGATTCACAGGTATGTATGACTGCAAATGTTTAAACACAGATTCGTTCTGGCCTACAAAAAAACTTTAGATTTTTTTTAAAAAAAGGATAACTCAATGTCCTTTTCCCCGATTTTTTTTATTTAAATCGATCAGAAGTGCGGGTAATAACACCAGGTTCGTTACGGTAGCCACCACCAGCGTTAAGGAAGTTAACCAGCCCAGGGATTGTGTTCCCCCAAAGCCGCTGAAGCAAAAAATTACAAAACCGGCTATCAATACCAGGGAAGTATAGATGATGCTGATTCCTGTAGAGTGAATGGTCTCAATTACTAACGCTTTTTGATCGGAACTCCCGCCCTGCTCCTGCTTGAAATTTACCAGGAACCTGATGGTTATGTCAATGGCGATCCCCAACGCTACACTGAAAATAAGGACTGTAGAGGGTTTCAGGGCTATACCTGCCCAACCCATGACCCCCGCCGTTATTAGGAGCGGGATGACATTCGGTATAAGGGAACATAATAATATGCGGAGGGATCGAAACAGGTATAACATACACAGGGCGATCAGCAGGAACGCCCAGAAAATACTTTCTTTCAACCCATTGATGATAAAGGTACTTCCCTCCAGGAAGGTAATACTGCTACCGGTAAGGGTTACCTTATAATCTGCGGTATCGAAGTATTTCTTTGTCTGGTTTTCGATTTCGGAGAGTATTTCCGGTAATCGTTTGCTGCCTACGTCCTTCATGTTTACACTGATGCGGGTCTCCTGTTTGGCCTCATCCATGAATGAATTGACCAGCTTGCCCAATTGGTTGCTTTCATTGCCCCCTTTCATATTGAGATAAGGGGATAGAAATGCAATATCAAAGCTGTTGGGCAGCGCATAATTACTGCTGTCGCCATCATAGTATGCCTGTCGCGCAAATTTCATTCCTTCAACGATGGATAAGGGCCTTCCCATTTCTTCCTGTGCTGCTATATAGGTGGAAAGGGAATCAATATTTTCCAGCGTTTTAAGGGTATTCTTTCTTATTCCATTTTTCTGTTTGGTATCTACCACGATCTCCAATGGCATGACCCCCTGGAAATTCTGTTCAAAAAACTTCAGGTCCGTATAGATCTTATCGGTCTTGGGTAAATCATCAACAATAAACCCTTCGGATCGTAAGCGAAACATTCCAACAATAGCCAGCAGGGTTACCAATACGGTAATTCCATAAATGAACCGGCGGTGATTGAGGCTCCAGATTTCCAGGCGGTCCAACACCGCTTGCAACCATTTGTTCTCAAGGTATCTGGTATGCCTGTTTTTGGGTGCGGGTAGAAAACTTAATACTACCGGAATAAAAAGAAAGGAGATGAAAAAGATTACCATGATATTGATGCCTGCTACCACACCGAATTCCTGTAATATGGCACTTTTGGTTAATGCGAAAACCGCAAAGCCAATTGCTGCCGCTATATTACAAAAGAGAGTGACAATGCCCATCTTGGCCACCATGGTTCGGATAGCCTCATACTTTACCCCGGTTTCATTCCAGGAAACATGATATTTATTCAGGAAATATATACAATTGGGAATTCCGATCACCACAATCAGCGGTGGTATCAGTGCGGTTAGCAGGGTTATCTTGTAATCCATTAACTGTATGGTTCCAACGCTCCATACCACTCCCATAATTACTACCGCTAATGAAATCAGCATGGCACTGATACTCCGGAAAAATACAAGCAGGATAACAGCCGATAACATTAAGGAACCAAGGAGCAGCCAGCGCATTTCTTTTGCTATACGATCAGCCATCTGCGTTCGGATCAGGGGTAAGCCGCTGTGATGCATATCCACCTGGTGTTTTTCTCCAAAGGCTTCGGTTAAATCAAGGATGTCGTTTACTACCGCGGTTCTTTTGGGGGAAGACAGAATTTCCTTATTGATCCGTAAAGCCATCATCCAGGCATTGCTCTCAGCATTGTACAACAAGCCTCGGTAAAAAGGGAGTTGAAGAAACACTGCTGCACAGCTGTCAATTGCTGCCTGGTCCAGCGCCCCTTCCCGGAAAACTTTGACTGCCATGAGTCTTTCACTGCTGTCATTCTTTACCAGGTTAACAGCACCCGGAATACTCAGAATGTCTTCTACGCCATTTACCTGTTGCAAGGAGGCAATCAGGGCCCGGTAATCGTTAAAAAAATTTTCCCGGAATAATTTATCGGTTTGGATCCCAACTACCAGCATACTACCATCCTCACCAAATTTTTTTCGGAACGCCTGGTAAGCCTGGTATTTGGGATTATCAGTAGGAATTGCTTTGGAAAACTCGTAACTCATCTGAACCTTACTGGCATGGTACCCCATAAAAGAGGTGGCTGCCAGCAAGAGTAGTAGAATCAGAACACGGTATTTCAGGATGAGGGATCCGAGTTTTTGCCACATGCTATTTCTGTTTTGCAGGTAATTTGCCCGCAAAGAAAACCATTTTAACGCGTTCAGCCAGTTAAAACCACACCCCGAGGGGTTAACTTTGAACCTTATGCTGCGCATTTTCAACCTGCTATGCCTTTTTTTTTATTTCCTGTCTTCCGGACGGGCACAACCTCTGTACAGCTGGCAGGAACACCTGCCTTGGAACCGGGTCATGACCCTGACTGCCATCCAGGATAAAATTTTTGCCGCTACTCCATTCGCTGTTTTTTCTGTTTCCGGTGACGGCACCCTGCAAAGATTTTCCCGCATCAATGGTTTGAATGCTTCCAGTATCCAAACCATCCATTCAACCAGAAGCGGGTCGCTGGTAATAGCTTACCAGGATTCTAATATTGATATTCTGAATGGGGAGGAAATTTATAATGTAAATGATTTGCAACAAATCCAGGTTGCCGGGGATAAAAGGATTTACCATATCAGCTCGAACGGGGGGGAATGTCTTCTTTCTACCGGGTTCGGTATCCTGGTTCTTAACCTTTCCAAATACGAAATAGGGGATACATGGATAACCGGAAACAATGGTACGTTTTCCAAAATAAACGCTACTGCCGCTGATGCTGATTATTTTTATGCAGCCAGTTCGGAAGGACTCAAGAGATGTCCCAGATTGGGAGTTAACCAGGCAGATTTTCGTAATTGGGAACAATTGGGCGGTACCAGGGGACTTCCGGCTGGACCAGTAGACAATATTGTTTCTTCAGGTAACCGCTTGTACGTTATTGCGGGAAGTACCATCTACCGGTTTCAGAACGATACTTTCATTGAAATATATCAGGATGATTGGTCCTGGATATCGATCAGGCCTCATGAAAACAGCTTACTGATCGTTCAGGTCCGGGAGGGACAATACAGGCTGGTTTTTTTAGATACAGATGGAAATATTCTGCAGCTATTCAGTAACAGCACTTTCAAGGATCCGCGCGATGCCATCGGCATTGGGTCAACCTTATGGATAGCAGATGCCGCATCCGGGCTTATTGAAATGGAAGAGGAAACAGTAAGGCAGGTGCATCCCGATGCACCTCCTGGTATTGTTACCGGTGATGTTTATGCGAGAAATGGAAACTGGTGGGTCGGCACAGAAAACGGATTGGGACATTATCTTCAGGGTAGCTGGATGAATAACGGGGATGCCCAGCTGCTTCCGGAGGATTTTGATTCTGTTGGTCCCATTGTTCAGGATGAGATGGGGCAAATTTGGGCAGGATCTTCTTCCGCCGGTCTGTTAATGATTCATGAGGGAAAATCAACCCAGTTCAAAGCGCCCCTCCTGGCTCCATCTTTGGATGGCAGCGGATACAAAGTGAATGGATTGGCTTTCGACAATCAGGGGATTCTTTGGATTTCCAACGAAGGCAGCGCCTCACCCCTGGTTGCCAGGTATCCGGGGGCCGACTCTTACAGGTTCTCTGTTCCCTTTCTGGAAAGCAACGGTAAGGTCAGTAAAATAATGGTAGATGGTGCTGGTCAAAAATGGATGATACTTCCGGGTAAGGGGATAGCGTGTTTTAACCAGGGCTTGCTTTTGGAAAACCCGGGTGATGATCAGTGGGCTTTGTTTCAGGCAGGTGCCGGTAAAGGAAACCTCCCGTCCGATAATGTGTTAAGTTTCGCATACGATCAGTTTGGTTTTTTATGGGTGGGAACCGACAATGGTATCGGTATCATCCAATGCCCGGAATCCGTATTTGCCGGAAATTCATGTGAAGCTATATTACCAGTGGTTCAGTCCGATGCTTTTCCGGGTTACCTGTTTAAAGGAGAAACAGTCCAGGCTATGGCAGTGGACGGTGCCAACCGGAAATGGATAGGCACTAAAAACGGCGCCTGGCTGATCACAGCCGATGGTGAACAAACCATTCTGCGGTTCACTACTGGCAATAGTCCCCTTTTGGATAACGATATCCGGAATATTGCCATCGACCATGTTAGTGGAACCGTATTTTTTGCAACTTCAAAAGGCTTATGTACTTACAGGGGTGATGCGACCATCACCTCTAATGAGACAGGTACTATCCGGGTATATCCTAACCCGGTACCTCCCGGGTTCAGGGGAAATATTGCTGTTAGAGGTTTGCCCGATAATTCGCTGGTTAAAATCACGGAATTGAATGGCAGGTTGGTTTACCAGGGCAGGTCATTAGGTGGCCAACTGATCTGGAATGGGCATGACCTGCACGGGCGTGCAGTTTCCACCGGGGTTTACCTGGTTTTGGCGAACAACAATTCCCGGCAGGAACAAGTGGTGACCAAGATAATTTTTATTCAACATTGATCAATGAACTTCAAGACCAGGGGCATCGTACTCAGGACAGTTAAATATGGAGAAACGAGTGTTATCGTTTCCATATTTACGGAATTGTTCGGAGTGCAAAGTTATATTGTAAATGGAGTAAGAACCGCAGGAAGAAAAGGACATTCCAGGTCCAATCTCTTTCAACCAGGCGCTATCCTCGATTTGGTGGTCTATCACAATGAACTTAAAAACCTGCAACGTTTAAAAGAATATCAATGGGCATTGCTGTATGAACATATTTTTTTTGATATTTTCAAAAGTGCCGTTGCCACATTCATGGTAGAGTTGTTGCAGAAGTGTTTAAAGCAACCAGAGGCCAATCCAGACTTGTATTATTTTGTAGAAGATGCACTTATGCACCTTGATAAATCACCACCCCCAGTAGTTGCTAATTTCCCACTGTTCTTTGCTGTTCACCTTGCTAACTTCTTCGGCTTCCGGATTTCGGATGAATATTCGGAACAAAAGAGCTGGCTGGACCTGCAGGAGGGATTGTTTGTTCAACAACCTCCGCATCATCCCAACTTTCTGGAGAAGGAAAAAAGTTTTGTAATAGCTCAATTGTTACGAGTGATGCAACCTTTTGAATTGGAAGAGATCCGGCTGGCAGTGCTCATGCGGCGGGAATTATTGCAATCTCTGGAGTCTTATTATGCCCTGCATGTTTCGGATTTCGGCAACCTACGATCCCTGGTTGTTTTACAGGATGTATTGTCCTGA
>CBFGLD010000043.1:0-18473 GCA_965649495.1 uncultured Flavihumibacter sp.
ACAGTACACGCATGCCAGGATCAAGTCCATCCTGCGGAAGGAAACGCCGGATGAGGATGCGATAGTTTCGGGATCGCTGTTGCCGTTGGAGAGGGCGTTGCTGGTGAGCCTCGAGCAGTTTCCGGGAGTCATCGAACAGGCGGCCCTGGAGCACAATCCATCCGCTGTAGCCAATTATGTATACCACCTGGCCAAGACCTTCAACTCGTTTTATACAGAGCATTCGGTGAGCCGCGCCGAGAGCGAAGAAAAGAAACAGCTGCGGTTACGGATAGCAGTGATGACCGCTAATGTTATCCGCAAGGGCATGTCGTTGCTGGGCATCCGGGTGCCGGAAAAGATGTAACGGTTAGCAGCAGCCGACCTGTGTTTTGAATGTTTATAGTCCGAAAGTGGATTTCTTTTCGCGCAGGCGCTTCAGTGACGGGTCCATTTGTATGGCCCTTTCACAGAGTTCTTTTCCCTTTGCCTCCTCTCCTTTCTGGATATAGGTATACCCGATCATGTAAACGGCGCGAGGCTGGTTCTTGTCGATGGCCAGCATTTTATCGTACATATTGATGGCTTCCTGGTAATGGCCGGATTTGAGGTTGGCTTCACCCGCGCGGAACAGCAGTTCGAGGTCTTCGGGTTTACGCTTTAACAGTTCGTGGATGAGTTCCAGCGCCTTACCATGTTGTTTGGTGCCGATGTATGACATGGCCATATTTTCCAGGAAATCGTTGGTCTTCTGGTACCCGGCGGCGGCGGCCTTCTCGTACCAGCCGATGGCGCGGGCATCATCCGGGATGGCGGAATAGGTCATGGCTGCCTCGTACATCCAGGTGGTGTTGGCGGGTTCGCGTACCAGGGCCTGCTCGTAACAGCCGGCAGCGCGGCGGTAGTTGCTCATTTCAATATAGGACCTTGCTGCCAGGAAAGCGATCTCGCCGCGGGAGCTGTCACGTGCCCAGGCGCGCTCCAGGTATTCCAGCGCATTGCCGTAATGCTCCTGTTCGAAATAAGATTTTGCTATGATGTATTCATGATCGGAACCCAGTCCCAGGGTCAGGGCTTTGCGGGAAAGCTCGATGGCATCGTCCCACCGCCGCAGGTTGAAACTCAGGCGGGCGGCATGGGCTATGGCGGCGGTATCATTGGGTTGGTACCGGAGCCATTTTATATAGGCCGCCTGCGCATCAGACTGGTAGCGTAATTCTTCTGCCGTTTCGGCGAGACCCCGAATCGCTTCCATATTAGTACTATCCAGGCGATGTGCCTGTTTATAATGCTGGTAAGCCGGCAACAACTGGGATTTGGAGCGGTAGGTTTCAGCCTCTTCCAGGTGCCTGTTCAGACTGTCTGACTGTCCTTTCGTTACGGCAATGACACAACAGCACAAAACTGTCAATAACAGTTGTTTCATATCTACTGATTAAATACTATTTCAACACCAGCGCCCCCAGGGGTGGCAGGTGTAACGTAATTTCATAAAGTTCCTCACTGCCTTCCACGGCAGTCACTTCCGGATCCGGATTAAAAACGTCACCGGTACCCCAGAACTGTTTATCGTCACTGTTAAAAATTTCCTTCCATTGCTTTTTCCCATAGGTCCTCACTTTCCAGTTCCTGCGAACTTCCGGCGTCATATTCAGAACCACCAGCAAGTCATTTTCAGCTGCTGCCCCTTTGCGGCGGTAAACGATGACCGATTCGGCACGATGATCCAGGTCTACCCATTCAAAACCGGCAGTTTCGAACTGTTTCTCATACATGGCGGGTTCTGCGCGCAAAAGGTTGCATAGGTGCCGCACACAATCTTTCATTCCGCGGTGGCTCTCGAATTGGAGCAAGTCCCATGGCAACTCACTCTTATAGTTCCACTCTAATGTTGTGCCAAACTCATCGCCCATAAAAAGCAATTTACCGCCGGGATGGGTGAACATATAGGAGTACAGCAGGCGCAGGTTGGCAAATTTCTGCCATTCGTCGCCCGGCATTTTGTAAATCATGGGACTTTTTCCATGTACCACTTCATCGTGGCTGAGGGGGAGCATGAAATTTTCATCGTAGTAGTACATCATGCTGAAGGTGAAGTTGTCCTGCTGGTATTGGCGGAACAGGGGATCCTGCTTGAAGTAGTTAAGGGTATCATGCATCCAGCCCATCATCCATTTCATGCCGAAGCCGAGGCCATCTTCAAATGTGGGCTTGCTGATGCCTGGCCAGTCGGTAGCTTCTTCTGCGATGGTTTGTACATCCGGGAAATCCCGGAAGATGGTTTCGTTGAGGTCTTTGATAAATGCGATGGCTTCCAGGTTGCCGTCGCCACCAAACTCATTGGGTTCCCACTGGCCTTCTCTCCGGGAATAGTTCAGCTTGAGCATGGAGGATACGGCATCTACGCGGATGCCATCCACATGAAACTGGTCCAGCCAGAAGCGGGCGCTGCTGATGAGGAAGGATTTCACTTCTCCCCTCTTATAATTAAAGATATAGGAGTTCCAGTCGGGATGGTAACCCTTACGCATATCCGCATATTCATAGGTATGGGCCCCGTCAAATTTGAAGAGTCCATGTGCATCATAAGGAAAATGTGAGGGCACCCAATCAAGGATGACACCGATACCTGCCTGGTGGAAGGCGTCTACCATGGCTTTGAAATCCTGTGGCGAGCCGAAACGGGAAGTGGGGGCAAAATATCCCGTGCCCTGGTATCCCCAGCTGCCGTCAAAAGGGTGCTCCATTACGGGCATGAACTCCACGTGGGTGAAGCCCATTTCTTTCACATAAGGCACCATTCTTTCGGTGATCTGGGCGTAGGTGTTGTAGGATTCTTCGTTGTTTTTATCGGGGCGCATCCAGCTGGCCAGGTGCACTTCGTACACGCTCCAGGGTGCAGCCAGGCTGTTATGGTCTTTTCGGACTTCCATCCACTGCTTGTCCTGCCAGTCGTAATGCAGGTCCCAGGTGATGGAAGCGGTAAGGGGGCGCTTTTCCCAGAAATTGGCGAAAGGGTCGCCTTTGTCGAGCTCCGCCCCCTGGAAACCTTTAATATGGTATTTATACACTTCGCCCAATCCCAGTTCGGGAATGAAGCCCTCCCATACCCCGCTGTTATCCCAGCGCGGGTACAATTCATATTCACCGTTTTTCCAGTCGTTGAAATTACCCTTAACGGAAATACTGGTGGCATTGGGGGCCCATACGGCGAAATAGATCCCCCATTTTTCCTGCACCTGGATAGAATGGGAACCAAATTTCTGGTATAGGGTATAATGGGTGCCGTTCTGGAAATTTCGGATGTCCTCGTCCGTTAGGATGGAATAATTCCAGACATTTTTGGAGGTGTCAATAAAGTTTTGGGCTTCGTAGCTGGATCCGGGAGGTGTAGTCATAACCGTTGGTATTGCTTTAAAGTTAGCATGCTTTAACTATTTATTAATTATAATTCATTTTGGTTTTCAAATATTAATAACAAATTTTGGGACTTCCATTAAACTGTATATGAGAAAAACCTGTAGCCTTATCCTAAGCATGCTATTGGCGTGTGCTGCCTTCTCACAACAAATAAGTGTGAAAGGGCAGGTTGCTGATACTTCCGAACACAAACCCCTTGCCAATGCGGTGGTGGCGTTATTATCCGGCGATTCGGTACTGTTGAAGCATGCCCGGACCGATGCATCGGGTAATTTCCGGATTACCGTTCCCACCGGCGGACCCTTCATCTTGCTGGTGACCTATCCAAAATTTGCGGACTTCATGGATAAGGTTAGTCCCAACGGCAGTGAGCTGGACCTTGGTAAGATTAATCTCATCCGTAAATCAGTGTTGCTGGAAGAAGTGATTGTATCGCGCAAGATCGGTGCAATACGGATGAAAGGTGACACACTTGAGTTTAAGGCAGACAGTTTTGCCGTGCGGGAAGGTGCCAACGTGGAGGAATTGTTAAAGAAGCTGCCCGGATTACAGGTGAACAAGAATGGCGAGATCACCGCGCAGGGGGAAAAAGTTCAGAAGGTGCTGGTAGACGGCGAAGAATTTTTCAGTGATGACCCGGCTGTGGTAACACAGAACCTGCGGGCCGATGCCATTGAAAACGTACAGGTGTTTGATAAAAAGAGTGAACAGGCAGCATTTACAGGTATAGATGATGGTGAGAAAACCAAGACCATCAACCTGACATTGAAAGAAGACCGGAAAAAAGGAATGTTCGGAAGGGCCAAGGTGGCAGGCGGTATTCCGGGGTATTTCGAGAACGAGGCCATGATCAATCTGTTCAAGGGCAGGCGAAAGATTGCGGCTTATGGTACCATGTCCAACACGGGTAAGGCGGGATTGAGCTGGCAGGACCAGGATAAATTCGGTGGAGGCAATGATATGGAGTTTAACGAGGATGAGGGTTATTTTTATTCGTTCAGCGAAGGGGATGAATTTAATACCTGGGGAGGACGCTTTAACGGCGAGGGGTTGCCCAAGGCCTGGAATGCAGGGGCACATTATTCCAACAAGTGGGACAATGACCGCAAGAACCTGAACGGCAGCTACCAGTATTTTAAACAAAATGTGATGAATGAAGGCAGCACCACGAGCCAGTTCATACTGCCGGATACCCTTTATTACAACGACCAGCAGCGAAAGACCTTTTCGCAGAACACGCGTAACCAGTTGAGCGGATTCTATGACCTGAAGCTGGATTCGCTTTCTAACATGAAAATAACGGTCAAGGGTAACCTGACACAGGCCAATAACAGTTCGGATTACAGGAGCCGTTCCCTGTCCGAAGAAAAGAGCCTGGTGAACAGTCAGCAGCGGCAGCTGGCATCTGCGGGCGACAAACAATATTTCAATGCCCGTGCCATCTGGCGCAAGCAGTTCCAGAAAAAAGGCCGGACACTTTCAGTAAATTTTGACCAGACCTATAACGCCAATGAAACGGATGGCCGGCTGCTGGCCGTAAACGATTTTTTTGATGGTGATGGCGAAAATTACCGGTCAGATACCACAGACCAGTTCAAAAGTAATTACCAGCAAAGCAATGCCTGGGGTGGCAAGTTCACTTATACGGAACCTATATCCAAAAAGTGGTTCGTTGTGGCGGACTATGGGTATCGTGTAAATAACAGTAAGGCACTGCGCAGTTCCTTCAACAAAGACAATAACGGCAAGTATGAGGTGCTGGACAGCCTGTTCAGCAGTAATTATGCGTTCGACTTCAATACCCACAGTGCGGGATTGAATTTCCGGCACAATGGCCCGAAACTGGTGGCGTCTTTCGGAAGCGGAATGTCCCTGGCTGATTTCCAACAAACGGATCTGGTCAGGGATACGGCTTATCGCTATAGCTTCACCAATTTTTTTCCACGTGCCAATATCCGGTTTAAAATGGGTGCACAGCGCAACCTTTCCATGAATTATAATGGCAGCACCCGTCAGCCCAACCTGCAGCAATTGCAACCCATACGGGAAAACACCGATCCCCTGAACATTCAGATCGGTAATCCCGACCTGAAGCAGGAATTCCGGCATAACCTGAACATTAATTTCAATGATTATAAGGTGTTGTCAGGCAGGTATATGTACCTGAACGGTGGTATTAATTTCGTGGACAATGCCATCACCAGCAGTACCAACCTGGACAGTGAAGGTAAGCGTACCTCCATGTCTGTTAACATGGATGGTAATTATAATTATTACTTCAATTCCGGAGTGTGGTTGCAGTTTAAAAAGTCGGGTACCAATATAAACTCTTACCTTTTCTGGAATGGGGGAAAGAACAATAATATGGTCAACGGTGTCAGGAATACCAACGATTATTCGGGTCTTGGAATGCGCTTTGGTGTCAATAAGTCCCAAGTTTACTGCCACAGAGCTTGCTTCATACACTAAGTCCAAAGAAAAAAAATACAACTTTAACGCTGAGTTCGTTCCACAGTACACCACCAGCAAATCTTCGCTGCGACCGGATGTGAAGACACGCTTCTGGACCACCACTACAGAGATTTCCGGAATGGTGTTTTTGCCTCATGATATTGAAATTTCCAATGAGCTGAATTACAACTGGCGGCAGAAGACCGATGTATTTGGGGAAGACAGGAACGTGTGGCTGTGGAATGCTTATGTAGCAAAAAAATTCTGGAAGAATAAGAATGGGGAACTGCGGTTTAGCATCAACGATATATTGAACCAGAATATCGGGTTCCAGCGGAATGTAAACAGCAACTTCATTTCAGAGAATGCTTATCAGACGCTTCGCCGATACTGGCTGGTCAGCTTTATCTGGAATTTTAACCGTAATCCAGGCACAAAGTAAAATTCATCCACCAGAACAAACTGATTATTATGAAAAAGTTATTGTTCCTTTTCATTGTTATAGGGTCATCGGATCTTGTTTTGGCGCAGCAATTGTTTCTGTACCATGGAAACATTGAATACGAGCGGCGTATCAATGTTCACCGCCAGTTTGAGACCAATGATGAAGAAGGCGATTGGTGGAAGGATTTTATCAAACGTCAGCCGCGTTTTCAGAATAGCTATTTCAACCTGAGTTTTAATAAGGAAAGATCCATTTACAAACCGGGTAAGGAAGCCGATACCAAGGTGGAGCCCTGGATGGTGGGACCGGCCAAAGAAAATAGCGTGTTGACCGATTTTAAAGGGCAAAAATATACGAGCCGCCGCTCGGTCTTTGAACAAACATTTATTGTTTCCGACAGTACGGAAAAATTGCAATGGAAGATCAGCAATGAGATGCGCGAGATTGCCGGGTTTCAGTGCCGCAAGGCTGTGGCAGTGATCAGCGATTCGGTATATGTAGTGGCATTTTATACCGAAGAGATCCCGGTGAGTGGAGGCCCTGAATCGTTTGGCGGCTTGCCTGGAATGATCCTGGGGTTGGCGGTTCCCCGTTTGTATACCACCTGGTTTGCCACCAAAGTGGAGCTGGTGGAGCCCGCAGGCAGTGTATTTACCATTAATGAGAAGGGCAGGAAGATCGCTCCCAAAGAACTGGCTCCCCTGCTGAAAACCAGTTTTACGGATTGGGGCAAGCGGGGTGAGAAATTTATCTGGTGGTCCTTGTTGTGAGGGAGTGTGATGGAAGTGTCAGACACCTAAATGGAGCACCAACATGCTCATCGGGCGAAGGGTCAGCTTGCCGCCCAATTCATAGACCTGTCCGGTTGGGATGTCGGTTCCTTTACCAAAACCATGGGTCCTTTCCTGGAAACGGGTGGCATCAATGGTTTTTTCGGAGGTGTTGGTATTCATCACACACATCACGGTTTGGTTGCCATCATAGCGGAAGTAGACATAAACGCCGTCTTCCGGAATAAACTGCATCAGTTTTCCCGTTTTTAAGGCAGAGGAACTTTTCCGGAAATTGGCCAGCCTGCGGATATGATTGAATACCGCGTTTTCTTTAGGGGTACGGCCTGCCTCAGTGAATTTGTTGTCCTTATCTCCTGCCCAGCCACCTTTGAAATCGAGTCGAACCCAGCCATCGGGATTGGTGAACCCTGTCATCAGGTGTTCGTTACCGTAATACAATTGAGGTACACCGCGGAATGTCAGCAACCAGGACAGGGCCAGTTTGTATTTTGCCGTATCCTCCCCTATTACGGAGAAAAACCTTGGCAGGTCGTGGTTGTCCAGGAAGATCACCTGTTTCATGGGGTCTTTATACATGAAATCCTGAGCGGTGGTGGTGTACAATTTGTTCACCCCATCGGTCCAGCCAAAGGGTTTGGTGAGGGTTTCCTGGATGCCGTAAAACAAGGCCTGGAAATCGGTAGTGCCGGGCAGGTTGCTCCTGAAAGAAACATCGCCCAATGTATTGGCTGTGAAATAGGCCTGGTTGGGAACACCATGAACCCAGGTTTCACCAAAGATGGAAATATGGGGATATTCATCCAGCAAGGCCTGGTTACAGCGATTCATGAAATCCAGGTCGTTATAGATATAGGTATCGATTCTCCAGCCGTCCACTCCGAAAGCCTCCACGCTCCAGATAGCATGTTGTATCAGGAAATTCGCCACAAAGGGATTACCCTGGTTGAGGTCCGGCATCATGGGGGTAAACCATCCGTCCAACAGTCGCTTTTTATCGGCGGAGCTGGCATAAGGGTCAAACAATGCCTGGTCTTTGTAATTGGTTTGCGTATAGGACGGCCATTCGTGCAGCCAGTCCTTCATGGGTTTATCCTGTACAAAAAAATGTAGCAAGCCGGTATGGTTATAAATAACATCCTGGATCAGCTTCATCCCCCGTTGGTGCAGGGCGTTGCTGAGGGCAAGGTAATCGTCGTTGCTGCCCAGGCGGGGTTCTACTTTATAGTGATTGGTAATGGCATACCCATGTTCGGTACGGTCAGGCATATTGTTTTGCCAGACTGGAAGCAGCCATAAGGCGGTTACCCCGAGGTCCTGTAAATAATCTAGGTGGTTCGTAATGCCTTTAAGGTCGCCACCGTGACGGTGGTAAATGGAATCGCGGTTCAGGGATTGGTCCAACAGGCCTGGAATTTTGTCGTTGGAGGGGTCGCCATTGCTGAACCTGTCCGGGATGATCAGGTAAACCAGGTCTTCAGAGGTCACTCCTTTCGCATAATCGGTTCCGTTACCTTTTCTTCTTGCGTTAAGGCTAAATTCCAGCGTCCGGGTGGTTTTCCCCTGCTTTACAATTACGGGCAGTTTTCCCGGTTTTGCAGCACTGGTTACCACTAGGTCAATAAAAACATAGTTCGGGTTCTCCGGCTTGTGGATTTTTTCCAATACCACTCCAGGATAATTACCCAGGGTGATATCCCCCTTGCCGATATCCTTACCGTGCAGCATCAGTTGCAGTTTCGGATTATTCATACCCACCCACCAATTGGATGGATAAAAATGCACTTCCTGGGCAGCTGCCGCCAGGCAACTAAAAAAAACTACCAGTAAGATTTCTATTCGCCTGTTCATGACGGTTATCATTTTTATTATTTAGCTGTTTTTTCCTGTTTAATCCGGATTCCGCCTTCATCATATACAAAGAGTACACTTACGGCTGCGCAAATCATGAAAAAGCCAGCCAGGACTATGGCATATACGGGTTCCCCCTCGTAAATGTTTTTTACGATCCAGCCACCCAGGATACCGTTGACAATCTGCGGCAGCGTGATGAAAAAGTTGAAGATACCCATATAAATTCCGAGTTTACCAGGCGGGATACTGCTGGATAGAATAACATAAGGCATCGCCAGGATACTGGCCCAAGCCAGTCCCACCCCTACCATGGAAAACTTCAGCATTGCCGGGTCTTTTATAAAATAGATGGAGATGAGTCCCACCCCGCCAGCCACCAACGAAAGGGCGTGTGTCATTTTTCGTCCCACCATTCGCGCGATCAAGGGCAGGAACAAGGCATAGATCATGGCAATGAAATTATAAACACCGAAAGCGGAACTTACCTTGTTTCCGGCTTCGTTGTATTCAATGCTCTTGGAATAATCACCACTCAGCCCATACACGTGAGTGGCCACAGCATCCGTGGTGAAAACCCACATACTGAACAGAGCGAACCAACTGAAAAATTGGACCAGTCCCAATTGTTTCATGGTTCGTGGCATGTTGCGGAAATCCTTGAATATTTCGGAAAGTCCGGCCGTGCTGTGGTGTTCATTTTTTCCGTGGTATTGCTCGTATTCGCGCGGGGGATATTCTCTGGTGAAAAAAACGGTAACCAGGATGGCCGCTATAAAAACCAGGGCGCCGATATAAAAAGCATACTTGATGTTGTCTGCCACTCCGTCGGCGCCTGCTTCCATACTGAAGCCCGCGTCGGCCAGCCATTCCGGAAGAATGGAACCTGCCACAGCCCCCAGTCCGATCAGGAATGTCTGAATGCTGAAGCCCATCGTGCGCTGGCTGTCGGATAGGTTATCAGCCACCAGTGCCCGAAAGGGTTCCATGGCAATATTAAAGGAGGCATCCATAACCATTACCATACCCGCCCCGATCCACAATGCAGGGATGATTCCTGCCAGGGCACCTGAGTTGGGCAGGAATACCAGCGCCACGGAGGATAAGATGGCACCCGTAAGAAAATACGGTTTCCTCCTGCCCATGCGGTTCCAGGTACGGTCACTGTAATGACCGATGATGGGTTGCACGATCATTCCTACCAGGGGGGCAACCAACCAGAACATGGGCAGGTGTTCCACATCGGCACCGAAAGAACGCAGGATCCTGCTGGTATTCCCGTTCTGTAGGGCAAATCCGAACTGTATGCCCATGAATCCAAAACTCATGGTGAAGATCTGGGCTATGGAGAGTTTGGGTTTTGGTACCAGCCCTGTTGGTTGCTGGCCACCTGGATTTACTGTAACCGCCATGGCAATCGTGATTTAATGTGTAATAAGTACACAGAAGCTAAGTTAAGGAACTCGGTTCAATGCACAATGGCAATAAAAAAGCTGCCTTTTGCCGGCAGCTTTTTAAAACTTTGCGCGAAGCAAATGCCTAGATTACAAATCCATTAGGTATGACAGCTCCTTTTTTTACAACAACGATTCCATCTTTAACTGTATACAGGGGATGGTCGCTGTTTTCCAGGTGGGAGCCGCCGTTGATGCGTACATCGTCGCCTATGCGAACATTCTTGTCAACAATGGCATTCTTAATATAGCAACGGTCACCAATTCCCAGGATGGGAATTCCATTCTGCCTCGCCTGGTTCATTTCTGGTATGGTTTCAAAATAATCGTTGCCCATCAGGTAAGTGCTGACGATGGTGGTTCCATGGCCGATCCGGGAGCGAATACCCACTACGGTATTTTCCACGCGGGAGGCATTCACAATAGAGCCCTCTGCAATGACCACTTTGTCCATCGTGGCGCTGATCTTTGCCGGTGGCAGCATGCGAGCGCGGGTATAAATCGCGTTTTTATTATCAAAGAGGTTAAATTCAGGTATGTCCTGGGTGAGACCGAGGTTGGCTTCAAAGAAAGAATAGATATTTCCAATGTCGGTCCAATATCCTTCATACTGGTAACTGCATACTTTGTATTTATCGATGGATTCCGGGATGATCTCTTTGCCAAAATCGGTGGCGTCCTTCTTTTCGTTCTCCAGCAGTTCAAAAAGCAGTTTACGGTTAAAGATGTAGATACCCATGGAAGCGAGGTAATTTCGGCCCTGTCCTTTCATTTGTTCACCGGTATCACTGATCCAGTCCGGGAGCAATTCCTTTTTCGGTTTTTCAATGAAGGATGTGATGTACACACCGTCACTTTTGAGGATTCCGAATTCAGGGGCTTCGCGTTCACCTACCGGGATAGTAGCAATGGAAATATCCGCTCCGGCCTTTTTATGATTTTCCAGCATTTCGCTGAAATCCATTTGGTATAGCTGATCGCCGGAAAGGATCAGTACGTATTCACATTCAAACGGATTGATGTGCCGGAGGCTTTGACGCACGGCATCAGCGGTACCCTGGAACCAGGTTGGGTTATCGGGCGTTTGTTCTGCGGCAAGTATATCCACGAAGGCAGAGCTGAAATTGCTGAAGTGATAGGTGTTCTTGATATGCCTGTTGAGGGAGGCTGAGTTGAACTGGGTTAGTACAAACATCCTGTTGATATTGGAGTTCATACAATTGGAAATGGGGATATCCACGAGCCGGTATTTTCCGGCTATGGGAACGGCTGGTTTACTTCTGCTTGCGGTCAAAGGATACAACCTGGTTCCGGCACCTCCTCCCAGGATCACGGCAAGCATCTCTTGGCTTATTGACATATCAAAGGTTTTGTATGGTTATTAAGTTAGTAAAGATTTGTATAAGTCAATATATTGTTGTGTACTTAAGTTCCAGCTGAAGTCTTTTTCCATCAGTTGTCGTCGTATGGTGTCAAACTTCATTTGGTCTTCGTATAATAATAAAGACCGGTAGATGGCGTTGGTAATATCACCCACGGAGGCATGGTTAAAGGAAACGCCGTAACCTCCCGGCTCTCCGTAATCGATGACGGTATCGCGCAAACCACCGGTGCGGCGTACTACGGGAACGGTGCCATAGCGCATGGAGTAGAGTTGGTTGAGTCCGCACGGCTCCACCCGGCTGGGCATCAGCAGGAAATCGGCCCCAGCGTACATACGATGACTGAGTTTTTCATTGTACCCAATCTTTGAATTATAGTATCCCATCCAATAGCTGGTCATATCACTCAGTTGGGCTTCCACCTGTGGTTCACCGCTTCCCAGCACCAGGAAATTCATGCGTTGGTCCATATAATATAAGGAGTCGCCAATGGCTCCGGGCAGCAGATCGGCTGCCTTCTCTCCCACCAGCCTGCCAATGAAAATGAAGAGAGGTTTATCGGGGTCCAGTCCAAATTCAGAACAGAGTGCTTCCTTATTAGCCCTTTTTCCCTGCGCCAGGGTTTCGATGGAAAAATGGTCATCGAGGTAGGCATCGGTTTCAGGGTTCCACACAGTGGTATCGATGCCGTTGATAATGCCCACACATTTTCCCCGTTCATATTCCAGCAGGGCCTCCAGGCCATTGCTGTCCTGTCGCATTTCATGGAGGTAACTCCAGCTGACCGTAGTCACTTTCCACGCACAGCGGATGCCTGCCGCCAGCGGGTTGATCATGTTGTTCCAGTCCAGCATGCCCCAGCGCCAGCCGTCCCAGTGCGGAATATAATCCGCTTTGTCCCAATCCATCCAGCCCTGGTATTGGGCATTGTGAATCGTGAGAACGGTAGGAATGTTCTCCAGTTGCTGGTACTGGTAACAATATTTTAGCATGAAGGGGATAAGTGCCGTGTGGTGATCGTGTACATGGATCAGGTCTGGTTTATGCTGCCAATGGCTGACCCAATCCACCACTGCGATCTGGAAGGAAGTGAATCGTTCCGTATCGTCGTCGTAGGAATAGATCTTTTCCCGGTCCAGGAGCCCGTTGATATCTACGAGGTAGAGATCGAATCCCAACTTGTTGGTAGATTCTTTAATAATGGTATAATCGAACCAGGTGTTACCAAGATAGCTACTGCCCTTGTGAACCACCTCCCATTTGTTTTCATACAGGAATTTCGTCCGGTACATGGGCATGACCACTTTGGCGATGTGCCCGGCTTCATTCAGGTATTTCGGTAATGCCCCAACGACATCACCAAGTCCACCCGCCTTGGCTACGGGATAACATTCGGCTGAAACGTGTAGAATTTCCATTGGAACTAATTGCGATTGAATATAATAAGAAAAAACTAGGATGGGCATCAGCAACTAAAAAAATTAAACCAAATAAAATTCTTCCTATTTTCACTGCTTGAGCGAGCATGCGGGCAATACCTGTCCGATAAAACTAAAAACTTTGATTGCTTATGTCGCAAACTAAACAACCAACCAACACGGGAGCACTTGCCACTCTTGTGATTGTATTCTTTTTCTGGGGATTTATTGCAGCTTCCAACAGTATCCTGATCCCATTTTGTAAGACCCATTTTAACCTTAACCAGTTCCAGAGCCAGCTGATCGGGTCTGCTTTTTACGGCGCTTATTTTATCGGCTCACTCATCCTTTTTATTGTTTCCAATGTGCTGGGTTATGATATTCTCAACAGGATCGGTTATAAAAAAGGGATCATCTACGGTCTTTGGATCTCTGTAGCCGGGGCATTACTGATCATTCCTTCTGCCAATGCCAATTCCTTTGCAGCACTGCTGGGATCCTTATTTGTGGTGGCACTGGGTTTTTCCCTGCAGCAGACGGCGGCACAGCCTTTTGCGATTGCGTTGGGCGATCCCTCTACCGGATCGCATCGCCTGAATCTTGCCGGGGGGGTGAATTCGCTGGGTACCACACTGGGTCCGATCATCGTGAGTTTTTTCCTGTTCGGAAGTATCAGTGATACGGCACACGAAGTAACCATTACCAATATTAATAACCTGTATATTATTGTGGCGGCCGTTTTTGCTGCCGTTGCCCTATTCTTCACCTTCTCGAGGCTTCCCGAAGGGAAGAATGATGAACGGTTTGAAAAGGCCAATAAGGCCGCGGGCAGCCTGTTGTTGATGACCGGTTGGGTGCTGGCCATCATCCTGGTGGGACAATTCACCGACACCCCAAAACTGGCTTTATTACTGCTGGTGTTAATTGGTGTGGTAGGCATCTTGTTTTATTCCAATAGTGCAGCCACTAAAAACAGCGAGGGCTGGGGTGCCATGCGTTACCAGCAATTGATCTATGGCATGCTCGGAATCTTTGTGTATGTAGGGGTGGAAGTAACGATCGATAACAACTTTGGCGCCCTCCTTAAAACACCGGGGTACCTGACCGCTGCCGGACTCGATGAAAGTGAGATATCCCATTATATTTCCTTGTACTGGGGTAGTTTGATGATTGGAAGATGGACGGGAGCCATCGGCGTATTCAACCTTTCCACCATGGGTAAACGAATTGCCACCATTGTGGTTCCTTTCATTGCATTTGCCGTGGTATTACTGGCCAATTACCTGAAAGGAAATGATGTGAGTGATTTGTATGCCTACTCTTTTGTTGTGGTGCTGATGATCCTGGCATTCTTCTATGGCCAGGAGAAACCGGTAAAGACCCTGCTCACCGTTGCCATCCTGGGTACGGTTGCCATGCTGGTGGGTGTATTCACAGACGGGATCGTTTCGGTTTATGCGTTTATGGCCGGAGGACTCTGCTGTTCCGTGATGTGGCCCAGCATCTTTGCTTTAAGTGTTGCGGGCCTTGGAAAATATACCAGCCAGGGATCCGCATTCCTGATCATGATGATCCTGGGTGGAGCGGTCATTCCGCCTTTGCAGGGCGCTGTGGGAGATATGCCAGCCGTGGGCATGCATTACAGCTACCTGGTGGCGGCAGCGTGTTTTGCTTTCCTGGCCTATCTTGCGGTGAAACAGCGCAGTGTGTTGAAGTCGCAGGGAGTTGATTTTGACAGCCAGGTCGGTGGTAGTGGACATTAATCTAATCATCATAAAATTATCATGAGTAAGATACCTCTTGAATATGCGATCGGTGTGGATATTGGCGGTACCAATACCAAATGTGGAATCGTGAACCGTCGCGGTGAAGTATTGCAATACGAGCAACTAAGTACACCGGAATACGAGACCCCCGCAGCATTTGTGGACGCTTTATGCGTTCGGCTGAACCTGATGATCGATAAGGTGGGAGGTGCCGAATTGATCAAAGGCATCGGGATAGGTGCTCCCAACGGGAATTATTATACGGGGACCATTGAATATGCACCCAACCTGCGATGGGAAGGTGTAGTTCCCCTGGCCGATATGGTTAGTGAAAAAATGGGATTACCCACTGCGTTGACTAATGATGCCAATGCCGCCGCTGTTGGTGAAATGCAATACGGGGCGGCCAAGGGAATGCGGGATTTCATCACTATTACCCTGGGAACAGGGGTAGGCAGTGGAATTGTGGCTAATGGCCAGCTTATTTACGGGCACGATGGATTTGCCGGAGAACTTGGGCATACAATCATTCGGCCAGGGGGCCGGAAACACTGGTCCACTGATCTTTACGGTTCCCTGGAAGCCTATGCTTCCGCTACCGGAGTAGTTCTGACTGCCCGGGAGATGTTGTCAGCTCACCCGGAAAAACCCAGCTTGTTGCGGAAATATGACCTGGAAGACCTTACCAGCAAGCAGATCTTTGATTGTGCCATGCAGGGGGATGAGATTTCCCAGGAAGTTTACCGTTTTACGGGACAAATACTGGGAGAAAGTCTGGCCAATTTCGTAATGTTCTCTTCCCCCGAAGCCATCATCCTTTTTGGGGGATTGATCAAAGCGGGCAAACTGATCTTTGATCCCACAATCGAACATATGGAAAAAAATCTGCTTCCGATCTTTAAGAATAAAGTGAAAGTGATCAAAAGTGATTTGCATGAAGCGGATGCAGCCATCCTGGGAGCCAGCGCCCTGGTTTGGGAAATGAAACAAAGCCACGCCTCTCTGTAAAGATGATGGGTGCCCTAATAGTTAGCTGCCGGAAACACCGGCAGCTATTTTTTTAGTACTGGTTACCAGCAGCAATAAATAGAATTCCCGGTATGGGACGTTGACCGGATTTATCGGAGGGTTTAATAGTTTCTTTCCCGTTTACCAACAAACAACTGCTGCCACCACCGTCCAGGTTCAGGGCTTCGATGCACCCCAGTCCATGTAATATTTCGGCCAGTTCTGCTAGAGTGGCGCCTGCTGATATCCCGGGATTCCTTCCTTCCACTGCCAATAGGATGAGGCGTCCGTCCCGGGTATATCCCATTGCTGTTCGTGGATGTTTGTCATATAATGCCTTTCCGGAAAATTTTCTTTCTTCATTGTGCGTAATACAGATTCTGCCGTCCTGTATGAGGACAGGCCCTCCTCCTGCAATGGTCTGCATCTTCCATTTTTTCCACCGGATGGAGGGGGTTTTCTTTTTGAGATCTTTAAGTTTCAGGTGGTAACCAGGTAGTTTAAGCGGATCTGGAGGCAATTGCGCAGCAAATACATTCCCCCGGCTGCTATCTGTATATGTCCAGGCTACATCAGCCGAACGGTTTTTTCGGATTCCGAGGGCACTGACAAAGGTATGCATCCAGAACAGGCTGTCCGGATGTTTGGCCCGAATGGAAGATTGGTTCCCTGCCAATAACCTGCCATTATCCATGATGAGATTCAGGTTACGATTGTTTTGGAAAGAAAAGAAACTGGTGTTGACCACAACGACCGGGCGGGCATTTTTTATATAAAATTCCGAAGGGTTGATGCGGCGGTTGTTGGTGGTGTCGGTCCGGAATGCCAGGGACCTGTCATTCAGATGAGCTTCCACATAAAAAGCCCGGAATGGTTCCTGGTTCAGCGTGGTAGCGGTTTGGTACACTTTAATACCAGCTGGTAAAATCCCATAAGAACCGGAAACTTCCTGCCAGTTCACCTGGCCCCAAAGCGCAGGTGAGAGGAACCAGGAAATAAAAAATAAAAGGCCTCTGGGGGCCTTGTCAATATTATGCGCTGATTGCTTTTTCCTGAAGCCATTTCGTTTTTCCATAACCGGGGATAACATGTTTTTCACTGTGATAAGAAGAACGGACCAGTGGGCCACTTTCCACATAATCCAGTCCAAGTTCATAACCCAGTTCCCGATATTCAGCAAATTCGTCGGGGTGAACAAATCGATCCACCGGGAGGTGTTTTTTAGTGGGTTGAAGGTATTGACCGATCGTCACTACATCCACTCCATTGTCTCGCAGGTCACGAAGGGTTTGAATCACCTCTTCTTTTTTCTCGCCAAGTCCCAACATGATACCACTTTTTACCCGCATACCACCATTCTTCAGTGTTCGCAACACTTCCATACTCCTCCAGTATTTTGCCTGGATGCGAACCCTTCGGGTCAGGCTCTCCACCGTTTCAATATTATGGGATACCACCTCAGGGGCGGCATCAATGATGCGTTGGACCTGGTCCTTAATGCCCCGGAAATCGGGGATCAGGGTTTCAAGGGTGGTTTCGGGATTCAGCTGTTTTACTGCCCTGATTGTATTGTACCAAATAGTGGAGCCCCCGTCTTTCAGTTCATCCCTGTCAACGGAAGTGATCACAGCATGTTTTACTTTCATGAGGAAGATGGCTTCTGCCACGCGCTGGGGTTCATCCCAGTCAACAGGATCAGGCCTGCCTGTTGCCACTGCGCAGAAACCGCAACTCCTGGTACAAGTGTTTCCAAGAATCATAAAAGTAGCGGTGCCTTCCCCCCAACATTCACCCATATTGGGGCAATTACCGCTTTCACAAATTGTATGAAGTTTGTGGGTATCAACAAGTCCGCGAACATGTTTGTAATTCTCGCCTGTTGGAAGTTTAACCCTTAACCAATTAGGTTTCTGTATCTTGGAATCAGCCCTTGGACTGGCTGATATGACTGGTAATTCCTGCATAATCTACAAAAGTACATTACTTACGCTTACCAAAAAGCACTGAAACGTATGCGTTGAAAAACAGGCTCCTGGGGTCGTTGTTGATCATCTGGACCACTTTTTTTGAATAATATTCCACATTTATACCTGCTTCAATGGCGGCCACGGCTTCGTTAAAGCGACCGTAGTCAAAACGAAGGGCCGTTTTAAGATGGGCGCCAGGATTGAGTTTCACTTCATCCCAACCCACGGTAAAGCCGGAGGCCCCCAGGTAGCGATATTGGTAGAGATCTTCGATGTCCTCAAATTTTTTCCGCGAGCGCTCATCTGTGCTAAGGTCTTCCACATCTACGTAATAGGGTTTTTCGAAGCCAAGGGCGAGGCCACCTGCCCAAAGGGCACTAACCGCCACTCCATTTTTATTAGATTTTCCCCCAATCAGGTATTGCTGTCCATAGCCGCCTTTGAGTTGGTAAAAATTATTCGCTTTGCCAAAAACAAACTGGTTAACGCTGCCGGTAAAGAGGTCGATGCTACCTGCATCTTTTTCTTCTTTAGGGTGTTT
>CBFGLD010000044.1:0-18384 GCA_965649495.1 uncultured Flavihumibacter sp.
CCCCGGAAGGTGATGTCAAAATATTCATTCAGCACTTTGTAATATCCGAACTGCTCGAGCCCCACCCCGAATTGTTCATTAGCGGTGAACTGGGGAGCGATGATCCCCGAATGCCGGCCCTGGGAAAGCGGGAAAAATCCGAAGGGGATGTATACCGGTACGGGCACCCCTTCAAACTCGGGGTGGATGGGTCCGCTGACCGCCAGCTTCTGGTTGACCAGTTTCATTTTATTGGTCCGGAAGGCAAAATGCGGGGTATCGAGGTTACAAGTGGTGAACCTTCCGCGCAAAGCATAAAAATCGGTGACATTCACTTTTTTGATCCGCTCGCCATAAACGAACATTTCACCCTGCTGGGTAAACGTACTTTTCGTTATCCCCTTTTGCGTTTTGAAATTGTAAATAATGGAATCAGCATCCATATTACTTTCCCCCTGCACAAAATGGGGCTTGCCCACCAGCTGCCCCAATGAATCTTTGGTATACGTGGCAATCACCACCTGGGCAGGCTGGTCCAGTTCAATTTTATAGGCCGACAAATCCAGGTCCTTGTATTTGGTGGTGGCAGTATTGTACAGGGTGATCTTTTGGGTGGGCACATCCAGCACCATGGAGTCGGCGGCGGAGTAGGAAACAGGGCCATCCAGTGAATCCCGGGAAATTTTAACATTTAATGTATCCACCTGCTGAATAGATTTAACTGCGGAATCTGTCTTTATCAGGGGAATGGTATCTTTCCTGGCAGGAATGGTGTCAGGCCTTACCTGGCGGAGATTTCCGTAAAATTTATGTGGCGCGGAATAATTCGCAGATGAATGGAGCGTTAAAGTGCTAAGAAGGAGTACAAAAAGCCCGATCGAACTGTATTTTAAACTAAATTTGCCGCCGTTATTCATATTATTGAATGGGGGCAAAAATAGGGATTCGGTACCCATTATTCAAAGAATATCTTATGATGAAAAGGATCAAGACATTTCTGTACTTACCTTTTGCTGCTGCGGTTTTGCTAATGTTTTGCCAAAGCCTGCATGCGCAAACCAGTACAAGGAGCGCGCTTCGCACCGTAATCATTGATGCGGGTCACGGAGGCCGGGATCCTGGTGCGCGGGGACTCATAGCAACCGAAGCCGAACTGGCTTTGTCCATAGCGCTGAAGCTGGGAAAGGAACTGGAAAAGGAGTTCCCCGAAATCAAGTTTATCTATACCCGCACCGACGAAAACCTGCCTCGCGGGGTCAGCGATCCCAATGTGGCCAACCGCGTACGTGCCGAAATGGCCAACGAGGCCCGGGGAGACCTGTTCATCAGCATCCACCTCAATGCCGCGGGCCAGAAAGCCGGTGGATGGTACCAGAAGAAAATCGTGGGATACAAAAACAAGGTGGTATACACGGGCACGGGTAAACGCCGCCGGAAAAAGACCATCAAGCAACCCATCTACCAGTCGTACTACGTCAAGAATACCCGCATCGGTACGGAAACCTATATCTGGGCAGCGGACCGCAGTGATGCTAAAAGTGAATTCATCAAAGAGATCGATGAGGGCGGGGAAGACGAACCCGTGGATGACCCCAATAATATCCTGGACCTGAACTCGCCCGAGGCCAGGATCCGTGCACAATTATATACCAAGTATTTCTTCCGCAATTCTGCCTTGCTGGCCCAACTGGTGGAAGAAGAGTTCGCCAAACAAGGTCGTAAAAGTTACGGGGTGAAACAACGGAACCACAAAGGCATCTGGGTGCTTCAGGCTACCGGCATGCCCAGCATCCTGGTGGAGACCGGGTTCATCAGTAACAAGGAGGAGGAAGAATACCTGGCAAGTGAACAGGGGCAAACCGAAGTGGTGCAAAACATCCTTAGTGCTTTCCGTCGTTACAAACAGGAACTGGAAACACCGCGCAACACCCTCGGTGCCAGGGCCCAATAATTGTATACCTTTGAACCTAACGTCTATCGCATGAAAATTTCAAATGAAACCAAGATCGGCATCCTGGCAATTGTTGCGATCGCATTCCTGATCCTTGGCTTCAACTTCCTGAAAGGGAAAAATCTGTTCGACAAAAATGATAAGGTATATGCGGTGTTCCCTAAGGTCACCGGGCTGGTGAACTCCAATGCCGTTTTCCTCAATGGCTTGCAGATCGGCAGGGTATTCGAAATAAAAGAACGTACTAAAAATATCAACGATGGCATCGTGGTAACCATCAACCTCAGCCGCGATGTGAACATCCCCTCCAACTCCGTCACCTATATCAATACTGACATCATGGGCACGGCGTCCATGATCATTGAACCCGGGAATTCCACTACCTACCTGCAGGATGGAGACACCCTGCAGACAAGTATCAAAGTAGGACTGATGGAAGAGCTAAGCGGAAATATCAATCCCACCATACAAACCCTGAACGGCACGCTCTATTCCCTGGATTCACTGGTACAGGTGGCAGGCACCTATTTTGACCCGGCCACCAAGAACAACTTCCACAAGATCGTGGCCAACCTGACCACGGCCTCTGTAGCCATGAACCGGCTGATCAGTGCGCAGAACAGTTCCCTGAACCGCTCGCTGGACAATATGAATGCCATCACGGCCAACCTGGCTGCCAACAACGATAAGATCACGGGTACCCTCACCAATGTGGAGAAAGCAACCGGTAAACTGGCCAATGCCGAACTGGAAGAGACGGTAGCCGAGTTGCAGAAGACGGTGAACGGCCTTAACCAGGTGATCGCAAAAGCCAATGCACGTGACGGTTCGCTGGGATTACTGCTAAACGACAAAAAGCTCTATAACAACCTGGAAAACACTACCCGCAGCCTGAATATCCTGCTGGATGATATCCGTGTTCACCCCAAGCGTTATATCAATGTATCCGTTTTTGGCAGGAAAGATAAAAGTACCCCGTTATCAGCTCCCCTTGTAGTAGATTCCGTTTCTTTAAATGCTCCCAAGCCATAAGCATGAATGCCAGTTTTCGGTTTGTACTGTGTTTAATGGTGGTAGCCCTGCCCCTTTCGCTGTTCAGCCAGGTAACGATATTGCAACCGGGCGACAGTTCCCAGATCGTGCTGATCAAAAAATCTGACCGGCTGCGCTACGAAAAAAAAGATTCGCTGACCGAATTACAAATGCTGGCGGGCAATGTATTCCTGCAGCAGGACGATACGAAATTCTATTGCGACAGTGCGGTCATTGACCGGCGCAACAATATTGTGGAAGCGTTTGGAAACGTACACATCAACGATGCAGACAGCATCCACACCTACAGCCAGTACCTTATTTATTATGCAGACACCAAGAAAGCGTACCTGCGGAAAAATGTAAAACTCACCGATGGTAAAGGTGTGCTCACTACCAATGAACTGGAATACGATACCGATACCAAGATTGGCACTTACACCAATGGAGGCAAAGTGGTTAGCGGCAATACTGTACTCACCAGTGAAGAAGCCACCTATTACGGTGACATGAACGATGTGTACTTCAAGAGGAACGTGCAAATGCGTGATCCCCAGTACGACCTGGATACCGATTCACTCCTGTACAATACCGAAACGCAGATCGCCACCTTCATCACGAAAACCCATATCCGCGCGGACTCCGGTCGCCGGGACATTGTGACATCGGAAGGCTATTACGACCTGAAAAACAAAAATGCAAAGTTCGGCAGCAGGCCGGTGATCAAAGATGGAAGTACCACGGTGATAGGCGATGAAGTGGGCTTTGACGATGTAAGCGGCGAAAGTTTTGCCCGGGGAAATGCGGTCTTCCGGGATACCGCGCAAGGCATCGCCATCCTGGCCAATGACCTGCAGGCCAATAATAAGAAGAACACCATGCTGGCCACCAACCGGCCGGTGATGATCATCATGCAGGAAAAGGATTCCATCTATGTGACAGCAGACACCCTGCTCACGGCCCGGCTGACCGATATCAGCGATTTCCAGAAAACCTACCTCAAAGATACTGCGTTACAGGCGGTGGTGCTGGATGCCACGGACACCACCAACCGAAACCGATATTTCATGGCCTGGCACCAGGTACGTATCTATTCCGATTCCTTGCAGGCGGTTTGTGACAGCCTGTTCTATTCGGGGGTGGATTCGGTATTCAGGCTGTATACAGATCCCATTGCCTGGGCCAGCGGCAGCCAGGTGACAGGTGACACCATGTACCTCTTCACCCGAAATAAAAAACCCGAACGGATCCAGGTATTTGACAACGGCATGCTCATCAACCAGTCGGGCGATGCCTTCTTCAACCAGTTGCGCGGTAATACCATCAACGGGTATTTTGTGGATGGCGCCATCGATTACATGCGGGCGAAAGGTTCAGCCGAAAGCATTTACTATGCGCAGGATGAAGACAGCGCCTATGTGGGCGTGAACCGCGCCACTGCTGATATCATTGATATGTTCTTCGCCAACCAGGAGCTCAGCCGGGTGGTGTTCCGGAGCGAAGTCAGCGGAACCATGTCGCCCTTCCGCCAGGTAAATCACGCCGAAATGAGATTACGAAATTTCCGTTGGCGGGATAATAGGCGTCCAAAGACTAAATTTGAATTATTCGAGGACCCTGTTATAGAACAAGAGCATGGAAGTAATACCAACACTGCGAAGGATCATCCGTAAGCAACTGATCTCCCCGATTCAGGAATTTATCAAGGACAGCCGGGCCGTAGGCATTACCTTGCTGGCTTGTACCGCCATTTCGCTGTTACTGGCCAATTCCTCTATGAGCGATGGATACCTGCAGTTGATCGAAACAGCATTGCATTTCCCTTCCTGGCTGCATTTACCGCATTCCATCCTGCACTGGATCAACGACGGGCTGATGACCCTATTCTTTTTCCTGGTAGGCATGGAGATCAAACGCGAGCTGGTCATCGGGGAATTGTCATCTTTCAAAAAAGCGGCCCTGCCCGTAGCGGCGGCCCTCGGAGGCATGGTAGTGCCCGCCTTTATTTTTGTGGCCCTCAATGCAGGCACCCCCTATCACGCGGGATGGGGTATCCCTATGGCCACCGATATCGCTTTTTCCCTGGGCGTAGCCTCCCTGCTGGGAACCCGGGTGCCGGTTACCCTGAAGATCTTCCTGATGGCCCTGGCCATCATTGACGACCTGGGTGCCATCCTGGTGATCGCCCTGTTCTATGGCGGTGAAATTAACGTGTACTGGCTGCTGGGAGGGGCACTGGTTATGCTGGTGCTGTGGATCCTCAACAAATTGCAGCTGCATCGCTGGTGGATCCTGGTCCTGGGCGGGCTCCTGCTCTGGTATTTCATTTTCAACAGCGGCATACACGCCACCATTGCCGGGGTGCTGCTGGCCTTTATGGTGCCCCTGGAAAAACTGGGCGATTACGAACACAACCTCCACGACGCGGTTAATTTCATCATACTGCCCCTCTTTGCCCTGGCCAATACGGCTATCGTGATACCGGAAAATATTACTGATGCACTCACCACTACCCTCAGCTGGGGGGTGCTGGCGGGACTGGTCCTCGGCAAGCCCCTGGGCATAAGCATCTTTTCCTGGGTTACCATCCAATCCAAAATGGGAGAACTGCCCTCCGGTACCAACTGGCTGCAACTGGTGGGAATAGGAGCCCTGGCAGGCATTGGTTTTACCATGTCCATCTTTATCACCATGCTGGCCTATAGCGATCAAAACCAGCAAAATATTGCAAAAATCGCTGTATTACTGGGGGCTATTGTTTCAATTGTACTGGGACTAACCTTGCTTTACCGCGGGTCCAAAAAGGCCTAAGTTCAACAGCCACGCTTCTTACTCACTATTTATCCACTTTTTACGGAAATTTTCGGGTTTTCTAACCATTCATACAATTTTAATGCGCTTTTATGCAGCTTTTCGCTTTAATTAGCATTCTAATTGACTTGCCTAAGCCAAAATGAGTGCTAAAAACCTGCTTAAAGCCGTAAAGCTGCAACTCTTGCTGCTTTTATTTAACCCGGCATGGTGTTTTGCCCAGGACAGCCTTCCGCAGCCGTTGCGCATCGCCTGGCTGACCGACCTTCATGTGAGTCCGGGTATCCCCGCCGCCGCTGACCTGGAACGCATCGTAACCGACATCAATGCCTCCGCTTTTGACCTGGTTGTGGTAACCGGTGACATCACCAATACCGGCTCGGATGCCGAACTGCATACTGCCCACTCCCTGCTCAGCTACCTCAAACAGCCCACTTATGTGCTTCCGGGTAACCACGAAACCAACTGGGCTGAGTCGGCCGGCAAAACCTGGCAACAGCTTTGGAAGAACGACCGGTTCAGCCTGGTGCGTCCTCCTTACTTTTTCCTCGGCTTCAATACCGGCCCCTATATGAAAATGGGCGATGGCCACGTCAAAAAAGAAGACCTTGTCTGGATCCGCGAAGAGCTGGTCCGCCAGTACCGTCCCGGTCTGAAAGTGATCATCCTGTCGCACTACCCCCTGGGCGAGGGCCTCGATAACTGGCCCGAAGTGGTCAGCCTTTTCCGGTCTTACCCCACCCTGGTGGCGTTATGTGGTCACGGGCACCGCTTATCCCTTCATAATTTCGATGGCATTCCCGGGATCATGGGCCGTTCGGCGCTGGCCACCAAACAAAAAGGTGCCGGTTACAATATCCTGACCCTTACGCCCGACAGTATCCAGGTGGCCGAAAAACTACCCGGTCTGCCACCAAAACCTTTTATAGCGTTTGCACAGAAAAACCCCGCTCCCCTGCTGGCCCGGAAAAGCAGTGACTACCCCAACTACAGCATCAACGACAGTGCAACCGCGCACCCTTACCAGTTCCGGTATGCCGACAGCGCCAGCATTTTTACGGCTCCCCGCCCCCTGGGGGCGGACAAGGTGGCGTTCAGCACGTCTTCCGGCAAAACGCGGGTGCTGACCGTTTCTTCGGGCCAGGTTGCAGACATCCACCATTCAGCCAATAGCATTTACAGCAATCCCATTTCCTACGGTCAATCGGTGATCACCGGCGATACGGAAGGAAAACTCGTGTCCTGGAACCTGGAACAAAACCGGGCCGACTGGTCGGTACAATTGGATGGCCCCATCATGGCCGAAGGGGTGATCCAGCGCAACAGGCTTTATGTGAGTGCCGGCAGCGGAACCATGTATTGCATCGATCCGCGCAAGGGAAAGATCCTCTGGAGCTACCCGGGTATTTCGGGCATGGTACAGGGCAGGCCCGCGGTGGCGGGCAGGCGGCTGGTGTTTGGCGCCTGGGACACCCATTTATATTGCCTGGATACGCGAAAGGGCAGGCTGCTTTGGAAGTGGAACAACGGCAGTTCACAAAAACTCTACTCCCCGGCCAATATCGCCCCCGTCATTTCCAACAATAAAGTGTTCATCGTTGCGCCGGACCGGTATATGACAGCCATCGATCTGGAGACTGGACAAACCCGCTGGCGTAATAACCAGTTCCGGGTCCGGGAGTCGATGGGCAGCAGTAAAGACGGCAAGACCATCTATGCCAAGCTGATGAACGATTCCATCCTTGCCGTATCAGCAACGGCGCCGGATTTTGAATTACAATGGGCCGTAAATGCGGGCTTCGGGTACGAGCACAACCCCTGCCCCATCACCGTGCATAACGGGGTGGTGTATGCGGGAACAAAGAATGGTGTGATCGTGGCCATTGATGAAGCCGGCAGGAAAAAGCTCTGGCAATATAAGGCCGGCAACAGTGCGGTGAACGGCATAACAGCCGACAGTAAGGGAAATATCTGGATCAGCCTGATGGAAGGAAGGCTGCTCCGCTTCAAACCAGTGAATCAAACACAACCATACCAAAATTAAACATCATGAGAAAGTTCAGAACGCTGCTTTTCCTCGCGATGGTGACCTGCCTTTCGGGCATTGCGCTCGGGCAAAGTATCAGCGGGGAGGTATTGGACAAGAGTTCCGGTAAACCGGTCATAGGGGCTACCGTTACTGCCGGCCAGGCGGCCGCAGCAACGGATGAGTCCGGCAGATTTACGCTGGTGGTTCCAGAAGGGACCAAAACCCTGGAAGTTAGCTCCATCGGTTTCCTGACCCTGACCCTTCAGATCGGCAACCAGACCAGTTTCACCATCCGGCTGGAGCCCGGTAGCTCTTCGCTGGAGCAGGTAGTAGTGGTAGGTTATGGCACCCAGAAAAAGGCCAACCTCACCGGTGCTGTTTCCACAGTAGACACCAAAGTACTGAAGTCGAGGCCCATCACCGATGTGGGGCGCGCGCTCCAGGGTACTACTCCGGGCCTCACCATCACCACCGCCAGCGGCGACCTGGGTGTGAACCCCAGTATCCGCCTCCGTGGTATGAGCGGCTCCCTGAACGGCGGCGGTGCACAACCGCTGATCCTGGTCGATAACGTAGAGATCGGTTCCCTGCAAATGGTAAACCCCGAAGACATTGAAAGCATTTCAGTATTGAAAGATGCCGCATCCACCTCCATTTACGGTTCCCGCGCTGCCTGGGGTGTGATCCTGATCACCACCAAAAGTGGCAAGCGCGGTGCCACTCCCAAAGTAACGTACAGCAATAACTTTTCCTTCGCCAAACCCACCACCATGCCCAAAATTGCCGGTGCGGTGGAAGGAGCCGAAATGGCGTTCCAGGCATATCGCCGCATCAACCCCTCTCTTAGCCAGTTCGGGGCAGTGGGCATGTACTACGATGAAATAGGAATCGAGAAAATGAAGGATTGGCAAGAGCAGTATGGTGGACAAGACCTGGGCGATGAAATGGTCATGGGCCGTGATTTCGAGATACGTGACAATAAACTCTTTTTTTACCGTCCCTGGGATGCAGGTGCCATGCACCTGCGTGAATGGACCCCGCAACAGAAACACGACCTCGCCGTAACGGGGGGATCTGAAAAAGTGAACTACTATATGGGTCTGGGTTACCTCGGCCAGAAAGGGGTTCTGAAAGTTAATCCCGATAATTTCAACCGCTACAATGCGACCCTGGGGGTAAATGCGTCGGTGACCGACTGGATGGATGCACGCGCTAAAGTGATCCTTTCCAAAACCAATACCACCACACCGTATTCCTTTGGTGGCGCCACTTACGACCCCTGGTATTACCTCTACCGCTGGCAGAAAGTATATCCTTATGGAACCTACCAGGGATTGCCCTTCCGCAGCGCAGTAACCGAAGTGGAGCAGGCTAAGATGACTGATAACGATGCTAATTTTGCACGCCTCAACATCGGATCCACCCTGAAGCTGGCAAAAGGATTGACCCTGGATGCCGATTACACCTATTCCAATAACAATACGCACATCCATGAAACCGGGGGTAGTGTAACCGCCTGGAACTTTTGGGCCGGTGGCGGACAACTCAATTATGAGAAGTACACCGGTGCTACCCATGACCGTGTCCGTTATACCTCCGGATGGAACGACATGCATACGGTTAAGATCTTCGGTACCTACCTGAAAAACTTCGGGGAGCATAAGTTCAAATTCATCGCCGGTACCGATGTGGAACTGTACCAATACTGGAGCCAGTATTCGGAACGCAGGAACCTGATGGATATGGACCAGGGTGAGCTGGGACTGGCAACGGGCGATAACTTTGCCGGTGGTAACCGCGGGGAATGGTCCACCAACGGGTATTTCGGAAGGATCAACTATTCCTATATGGATAAATTCCTGCTGGAAGTCAACGGCCGGGTAGACGGATCTTCCAACTTCCCTTCCAACGATCGGTTTGCTTTCTTCCCCTCCGTATCTGCGGGTTATGTCATCAGCAAAGAAGACTTTATGGATTTCAGCCAGGATGTGTTGTCTTACCTGAAGATCCGGGCTTCTTACGGATCTATCGGTAACCAGGATGTGGGCCGCAACCGCTTCCTGGCAACCATGTCCACCACCAATTCCAACTGGCTGGCAGGCAGCCTCAACCAGGTCACTGTTACCACTCCTGGTTATGTATCCCCTTCCCTGAGTTGGGAAACCGTTACCACTACAGATGTGGGACTGGATGCACGTTTCTTCAACGATAAGCTGGGAGTTACGGCCGACTGGTACAAGCGGGTTACCTCCGATATGATCACCGCAGGTGTTACCCTTCCCAGCACCCTGGGTACTACGCCCCCCGTACGCAACTATGGTGAGCTCACCACCACCGGCTGGGAAGTAGCAGTGGACTGGCACCACCGTTTTGCAAACGACCTCGGCATTAAAGTAACCGGTGTACTCAGCAATTACAAAGAAGAAATTACCCGGTTTGCCAATACCACCAAAGGCATCAACTCCTTCTACGAAGGCAAGCAATTGGGTGAGATCTGGGGATATGAAACCGATCGTTTCTTCAGCAAGAGCGATTTTGAGACGGATGCCAACGGCGACCTGGTTACCGTGGGTGGAAAATATGTGTTACAGAAAGGTGTTCCCGAACAATCCCTGTATGAGGCCAGCTGGTTTTTCTATGGCCCCGGGGATGTGAAATACAAGGACCTTAATGGTGATGGCAAGATCACTTACGGAGCCAATACCGTAGACGATCACGGCGACCTGAAGCGCATCGGTAATTCCACCCCGCGTTACCAGTATGGGTTCAACCTGAGCGGCGACTGGAAGGGCTTCGACCTCAGCCTCTTCATCCAGGGTGTGGGTAAGCGCGAATTCTGGGCCAATGGTCCCATCTTCGTTCCGGGCTACCGGATCGGTGAAGCCTGGTTTGAGCACCAGCAGGATTACTGGACGGAAGCCAATCCCAATGCCTACTACCCCAGGCCAACGGATCATGCCAACAGCAGCAGTATCCGGAACTTCATGCCCCAGACCAAGTACCTGTTGAACATGGCCTACATGCGCCTGAAGAACCTGAACATCGGCTATACTTTTAATGAGCAGCTGACCAAAAAAGCGAAGATCACTAATCTTCGGGTATACGTGAGTGGTGAAAACCTTTTCGAGATCGATAACCTGGACATCCCTATCGACCCGGAAGTTAACTACACGCCCACCGGCCTGAACGATGCCAATACCTTCGGCCGGGTATATCCCTACCGCCGCAATTTTTCATTCGGCGTACAGATGACCTTCTAATCCGAAAAAACTACAATCATGAAATCAAGAATCAATAGTATAATCGTCCTGCTGGTACTGGCACTGTCGGGATGTAAAAAAGAATACCTGGATCGTTTTCCCCAGGACCAGTTTACGGATGACACCTACTGGAGCAGTGAAAACAATGTGCGCACTTTTGCGCTGGGGTTTTATACCGGATATTTTACCGGTTATGGTTCCAGTTTCAGCTGGGGGCCCTATTTCTCGGGGCAAAGCCTGAACGATGATTTTGCGCCCTCTACACCGCCGCAGTTCACCCGAAACGTCCCTGCTTCCGGTGGGGGGTGGTCTTTTGCTTACGTAAGAAAAGCCAACCTGTTCATCAACCGCATCCAGCGGGTACCCATGTCGGAGGAAGCCAAAGCGCATTGGACCGGCATCGGCCGTTTTTTCCGCGCCATGGAATACCACGACCTGACGATGAGTTTCGGAGACGTTCCATTTTATGGCCGCGAGTTGTCGGAACAAGACGAAACCGAACTGTATAAACCGCGTGATCCCCGGGCACTGGTGGTGGACAGCATGCTCAAGGATTTTCAGTATGCCGCAGAAAATGTACGCGCCAGTGATGGAACCAAAGGCCTTACCGTCAACAAATATGTGGTGCTGGCTTATATGAGCCGGGTATTCCTGTACCAGGGCACCTGGATGAAGTACCACCTGAATAACGAAGCCAAAGCCACCGAATACCTGGAAGCCGCCAAATGGGCAGCCAACGAGGTGATTACCAACGGGGGCTATTCCCTTCACAGCAACTACCGTCAGAACTTCAACTCGCTGGACCTTGCCAGCAACAAGGAGATGATCCTGTACCGCAAGTATGAAACGGGTTTGCTCACACACGCCCTCAACAGCTATAATAACAAGGAGCCACAAACCGGCGTTTCTAAAAATGCCATTGAGAGCTACCTGGCTACCGACGGGTTACCTATCAGCATTTCGACAGTATACCAGGGCGACAAAACCATCACTGATGTGATGGCAAACCGCGATGGCAGGCTTCCTGCTACCATCGTACCCGAGATCCGGCCCAACGGGCAGTTCGGCAATTATTCCACTTCCGGTTATGCCACGCATAAGTTCTTCAATGAAACCATTAAGGACCTGCCCGAAGGAAACGGAGCGCTCAACCCCACCGATGCCCCCATCATCCGCTATGGTGAAGTGCTGGTGAACTACGCCGAAGCGGCAGCGGAACTGGGAACCATGACCCAGGAAGACCTGGATAAATCCATCAATGTGCTGCGTGCTCGTAACGGCGTGGGATTACCACCGCTGCAGGTGCTGGGCGACCAGCCGGCAGTAAACGGGGTGATCTACGACGACCCGCTTCGGGATCCTACTGTACCGGCGCTGATCTGGGAGATCCGCCGCGAAAGAAGGGCCGAACTGATGATGGAAGGCTTCCGCCTAAACGACCTGCGCCGCTGGAAAAAGCTGGATTATACCACCACCCTCAACAGTGATATCAATAAAGGCGCCTGGATCGTGAAAGCCGACTACCCCAAGATCAAGGACGTCAAGATCGAAGGCGATGCGCTGGAAGGTTATATCATCCCTTCCTGGAAAGCCGAATCGCAGCGTCTGTTTGAAGACCCGAAAGTATACCTCAACCCCCTACCCCTGGACCAGATCAAACTCTACCAGGATAAAGGATATGAACTGACCCAAAATCCCGGTTGGGAATAATAAATAAAAAGCCTGCCTGCACAATCAGGCAGGCTTTTTATTGTTTTTACTGATAAATATGGAGGATCTAACGCAAAATCACCGGTGGGACTTCGGAATTATGCGTTTTTATTATCTTTAACGCTATGCCAACTACGTAAAATCATGCTTAAACGAGAGCGACAGGCCATCATACTGCATAAGATTAACCTACATAACAAGGTGCTTTCCACTGAGTTGTGTAAGGAAATGGGGGTCTCGGAAGATACCATGCGACGCGACCTGCAGGAACTTGCAGAGCAGGGTAAACTGATCAAAGTGCACGGAGGGGCCCTGTCTCATTCGTTCAGCCAGGTGAATTTTATTCCCACCACCGTTTACTCCCAGGGCAATAAGGCCATCATCGCCCGCAAGGCGGCGGAACTCATAAAAGACGGCATGTTTGTATTGACCAGCGGCGGCACCACCATCCTGGAACTGGCCAAAGCCCTGCCTCCCAACCTGAAAGCCACTTTTATCAGCGGCAGCATCCCTACCGTGCTGGAATACATGAACCATCCCAATATTGATGTGGTGGTCATCGGCGATAAAGTGTCCAAGAGCTCCCGCATCACTGTGGGTGCCGAAGCCATCAACCAGATCCGGCGCATCAAAGCCGATCTCTGTTTCCTGGGCATCAATGCCATCGACCTCAAACACGGGGTTACTGATAACGATTGGGATGTGGTCATGATCAAACGCGCCATGATTGAAGCCTCCCAAAAAGTGGTTTGCCTCACCATCGCTGAAAAGATGAACAGCTTCCAGCCCCTGCACATCTGCGACCTTTCGGATGTTGACATGCTGGTGACTGAACTGGAGCCAAATGACCCCGTCATCCAGCCTTATGCCAAGGCAGGTATCTCCATTATTTAAAAGGGATTCCTTATTTGAAGAAGATATAAGCGATTATGATGGCGGCAATGACACCGATGAAATCGGCGATCATACCGGCCCAGATGGCATAGCGCACTTTGCGGATGCCCACACTCCCGAAATACAGCGCGATGATATAAAAAGTGGTATCAGCCGATCCCTGGAAAATGCTGGCCGCCAGGCCGGGAAAGCTATCCGGTCCCAGTTCCGGGTTCTTAAAGATATCCAGCATCATTCCCCTTGCCCCGCTGCCGCTGAAGGGTTTCATGATGGCCACCGGCAAGGCGGGAACAAAAGCGGTGTCAAATCCCATTTTGCCGATCACCCAGGCCAGGGCGTTGATGACATAATCCAGCGCCCCTGAATCGCGGAATACCCGGATGCCCACCAGCATACCCACCAGGTAGGGAATGATCTTGAGCACCACGTCAAACCCGTTTTTCGCCCCCTCGATAAAAGCGTCAAATACCTGCACTTTTTTCCAGGCACCTCCTACGATAAAACTCACCACGATCACGAACAGGACCAGGTTGCCCACCACTTTAGAGAAGACTTCTTTATTCTCGGGACTCAGCCCATTCACATACCAAAGCATAAGTCCCACTGCGGCCAGGGCACTCAGCACCCAGCCGATCAGTACCAGGTCCCACTTGATGCGCTGCCAGAAACTGACCACTACCACACTGGCCAGGGTGGTCATCAGGGTTCCGATGACACAGGGGATGAAAATGGAGGCCGGCTGGGTACTTCCTGCCGATATCCGGTAAGCGATAATGGTAAGGGGTATGAGGGTCAGTCCCGAGGTATGCAAAACCAGGAACATGATCTGGGCATTGGTGGCTTTTTCTTTTTCGGGATTGAGGGTCTGCAAGCTTTCCATGGCCTTCAGACCAAAGGGTGTGGCGGCATTATCCAGCCCCAGCATATTAGCTGAAAAATTCATCACCATCTGCCCCATGGCGGGATGTTTGTCGGGCACTTCCGGGAAGATCCGCTTCATGAGCGGGTTCAGCAGTTTGGCCATCATGTTAACCGCCCCGGCTTTTTCGGCAATGTTCAGCAGTCCCAGGAAAAAGACCATGGTACCGGTCAGCGGAAAAGCAACATCCAGCACCGAAGACTTGGCGGAATCAAAGATGCCGTCGGCCAGTTTTTTAAAAATCTCCACATCCCCGTCAACCAGGAATTTCAACAGGGCCACGATAAAAGCGATCACAAAAAAAGCAATCCAGACAATATTCAGCGCCATACGCTTATAATTAAGGTAACGATCCCGAAAAATAAGGAAAAGTTTATCTTTGCGGCCCGAAATCATATAAAACATGGGATTACAAGCAGGCATAGTAGGATTACCGAATGTGGGTAAGTCGACCTTATTCAACGCAGTGAGCATCAGCGCCAAGGCACAGGCCAGCAATTACCGGTTCTGTACCATTGAGCCAAACGTTGGACTGGTGGACGTTCCGGATGAACGCATCGCCAAACTGGAAGCACTGGTCAAACCTAACAGGACCGTACCCACGCAGATCGAGATCGTGGACATTGCCGGACTGGTGAAGGGTGCCAGCAAAGGAGAAGGGCTGGGCAATAAATTCCTGGCCAATATCCGCGAGGTGGATGCCATTGTACATGTGATCCGCTGTTTTGAGGACGAAAACATCCTGCGCGAAGAAGGCGCTATCAACCCGGTGAGCGATAAGGACATCATTGACACTGAATTACAGCTGAAAGACCTGGAAAGCGTGGAAAAGAAGCTGCAGCGCACCGAGAAGCTGGCCAAGACCGGTGATGCCAAACTGAAGGCGGAGCTGGAAGTCTTGAAAAAATGTTATGCCCACCTCGAGAGCGGTCGCAATATCCGCGAGCTGGACCTGGGCAGGGAAGAGCGCGGCGCCATTGCCGACCTGTTCCTGCTCACCGAAAAACCGGTGTTGTATGTGGCCAATGTAGACGAGGCCAGTATGCATACGGGCAATGCCTACAGTGCAGCACTGAAAGCCGCCGTGGCAGCCGAAAATGCCGAGGTGATCGTAATGAATAACAGCATCGAACAGCAGATCGCGGAACTGGAAGACCCCGATGACCGCGCCCTGTTCATGGACGAATACAAGATGACTGAGCCGGCACTGAACAAGCTGATCCGGGCGGTCTACAAACTGCTGAACCTGCAGACCTATTTCACTGCCGGGGTACAGGAAGTAAGAGCCTGGACTATCCACGAGGGCTGGAAGGCGCCCCAGGCCGCCAGTGTGATCCATACCGACTTCGAGAAAGGATTCATCAAGGCCGAAGTAATTGCCTACGATGATTTCATCCAGTACGGATCAGAATCGGCCTGCCGTGATGCCGGCAAGCTGCGCATCGAAGGAAAGGAATACGTGGTGAAAGACGGCGACCTGATGCATTTCCGCTTCAACGTTTAAGCGTTGCTGTAAGACAATCCCCAAAGGAACTGTATAAAGAAAGCTACCGGTTATCCGGTAGCTTTCTTTGTTGGGGCTATTTAGTTGTTTATCCCTTAGTGATTACCCGGGGTTCTGCGGCAGCAGCACCTGGTTGATCTTATGGTACACGCCGTTCACCCCGTGTTTGTCGGTGGCAATGATATTGCCTTTCACCAGCCATACCGCCCCATGTATAATGGGCAGGGCCGGGTTGGAAAGGTCAATGGTGATGGGCGGCATCGGAGCCGGGCCGATCAGGGTCTCGTATGTTCCGTTCACCAGGTTGGGACTGAACAGCCGGGCAGTTGGGACCCCGTTGGTTCCCAGGAAATGGTAGGCAACGATACCTCTTACTGTCTGTACCGGCAACATAGCGAATACAGCCGGGTCGGCGGGTAATTTCAGGTACGCCAGCAATGCTTTGAAAGCATCATCGGTTGGGGCAAATACGGTAATATTCGGAAAGGGATAATTCAGCAGGGAATCGAGCCGGCTGAGGCCGCTGGAACCTTCATCTGCACGGGCGATGGCTGCACGGAAAAAAGTAAGGTCCGGGTCAGCGGCTATCAGTCCTTTCAGCGTTGCCTGTGGTGGCGCTACCAGCGCATATACATCATGGATATATCCATTGGCGGCGGCTTTATCCACTGCCGTAATGGGAATATTATTCACAAAAGCCATGGCTCCGCGCTTGGAAGGGAAAGTGCTGAGTTTGAATAATGGCTCGGCAGTAGGCTGCAAGAGGGTTGGCATTTGAACATTCCAGGCAGGCAAACCGGGTATGGCACTCGATGGAATGGCCTGTGGAATAAGATGATAACTGAGGATGGCCTTCAACTGGGCAGCCGGCAGAGCTCCCACCGCCGCCTCTGAAATACCGGAGCGGAGCATGGCTTCGTTATTCGGCGCAAACAAAGTCAGCTTATTGCCCTTGTTTCCCAGCAGGTCCATCACCCCCGCCTTGGTAGCCGCCGCTTTCAGAATCGAATAATTGGCATCGGTTTCAATGATCTCGCGGATCGATTGGCCGGAAGGTACGGAAGGGGTGATCTCCTCCACCTCCGGGATCTTGTTACAGGCCAGCTGGCTGACCAGGGCCAGTGCCACCAGGGCGGCACCCGTATATTGTTTTATCTGTGCAAACATGATAATTAATTTGATGATCAGAAGATGTTATACCCGAAGGATACATAATAAAGACCTCCCACGAAGCTGTTACCCACCGCGTTGAAATAATACTGGTTCAGGATATTATTTCCACCCAGTTTTACCACGCTCTTGATCTTCGGCAGGCGGTAGCTCACTTGGGCATCCACGGTCTGGATATCGTCTATATCGCCGCTCGCAAAATCTCCTTCATAGAAGAAGGCCTGCTGCCAGCGGTAGCTCACCATGAAGCCTATGCGCTTATCGCGGCCCAGTCCACTGTTCGAGATGCTGCCGTTAAAGCGGTACTTGGGAGCATTAAAGAAGGAGATGTAACCGGCCGGAACATCATCCAGAACATCAGAAGAGAAATTGGTGCTGAGGGTATACGCCTTGTGGAAGCGGTAATCGATCCCAATGCCGTACCCGTAGGTCTTGATGTCTTCTTCTATATTCACCGGAACGGAGAAATAACGGGTACCCGTACTGGTAGTTTGTCCCACCAGCGTCCTTGCCAGGAAGTTGGTGTAGCGGCCCAGGTAGCCATAGGCATCGAACAGCAGCCTGCCACCGGCTACCAGTCCTTTATACCCTACTTCATACGAATTCACGGATTCAGGCTTGAAGGTTTTGAACTCATGGAGCTGGGAGGGGTCATTGGCATTAAAAGGGCGGTTGCCTTTGAAGCCGTAGTAATCCTGGAAGCTCTTATCACCCCCGATCAGTTGCACACCACCACCAATGTTCAGGTCGATCCATTGTTGCTGGGTAGAGGGGAAACGATAGGCTGTCTGGTAAGAGAAGCGGATATTATTGTTCTTGGCAACGGTTACCACTGCTGTAGCGCGGGGGGTAAAGCGGCCTTCGAAATTCTCATTCTTGTCGTACCTGCCGCTGAAGGTCAGCTTCAGCCGGTCGTCCAGCAAACGGCGGGTAGCCTGGATATAAGCACCCACTTCCCAGATCTTGATAGGCTCCACTGAATCGGTGAACAGGGTACCTTCTGAATTCAGCACATAGGTCTTGTAGTTGGCACCCACCAGGATATCGGCCACATTGCCGGTGAGGTGAGACAAGTTGTATTGACCTTCCGTCTGGTAGAGGTCGGATTTTTCTATGAACATACAG
>CBFGLD010000045.1:0-18005 GCA_965649495.1 uncultured Flavihumibacter sp.
AGACGAGATCCGCACCAATGCCATTCCAACCAGCCACCCGGCATTTGAAGAAGCGGAAAAAGCAGTGGCAGAACGCATCAGCCGGTTGATGGGCATACAGGGAAAGCAGACCGTAGAAAGCTTCCACAAAAGGCTGGGTAAGATCATGTGGGACAAGTGCGGTATGGCAAGAAATGCCGAAGGGCTGCAACAAGCCATCCGGGAGATCCGCGACCTGAAAAAAGAATTCTGGAGTGATGTACGCATTCCCGGCGCCATTAATGAAATGAATCCCGAGCTGGATAAAGCCAACAGGGTTGCTGACTTCATAGAGCTGGGCGAACTGATGTGTATCGACGCACTGAACCGCAATGAAAGCTGTGGAGGACATTTCCGGGAAGAAAGCCAGACCGAGGAAGGGGAGGCACTACGTAACGACCAGGAGTATGCGTATGTTGCTGCCTGGGAATATGCGGGAGAACATGAATGGCAGCTTCATAAGGAAGACCTGGAATTTGAAGTAGCCAAGCCGACTCAACGTTCGTACAAATAAAATACAATCATCAACCCATATTCACTTATGGAACATTACAATATGAACCTCACGCTCAAAGTGTGGAAACAAAAGAACAGCCAGGACAAAGGACGTTTTGAAACCTACCAGGTAAAGAATATCTCTTCTGAAATGTCATTCCTGGAAATGTTTGATGTGCTGAACGAAGAGCTGATCCGGGAAGGGAAAGAACCCATTGCTTTTGACCATGATTGCCGGGAAGGAATCTGCGGCATGTGTTCCATGTATATTGATGGCAAACCCCATGGTCCCTGGCATGCCAATACCACCTGCCAGCTGCACATGCGGGCCTACAAAGACGGCGATACCATTGTGGTGGAACCCTGGCGGGCAAACGCTTTCCCCGTGATCAAGGATCTCATGGTAGATCGTAGTTCCTTTGACCGCATCATCCAGGCGGGGGGGTATATATCCGTAAATACCGGGAATGCGGTGGATGCCAATGCCCTTCCGATCGAGAAAGACAAGGCGGATACGGCTTTTGCAGCGGCAGCCTGCATTGGCTGCGGTGCCTGCGTGGCCGCCTGTAAGAACAGTTCAGCGATGTTATTCTTGTCTGCCAAGGTCAGTCACCTCGCGTTGCTGCCCCAGGGTGGTCCCGAAAGGAAAAATCGCGTACTCAATATGGTGGCACAAATGGACCGGGAAGGATTTGGTGCCTGCACCAACACCGGTGCCTGCGAGGCCGTATGCCCCAAAGAGATTTCCATCAGTAATATTGCACGATTGAACCAGGAATACCTGGGTGCAGGCCTGGTGAGTGAAAAATAAGGATCCAAAGAAAAAGGTCAGGAACTGAAACGCCGGTTTCGTTCCTGGCTTTTCTGTTCCTCACCTTAACAAGGGCAGGTTGCCCTCATCCATACAGGCAGGTGCGCTTACAATTTTTCTTCTTTTCCTGTTTGATGGTTTCTTTCTTCTCTGACTTTTTTTCCGGTACTGTCTTCTTTGAATTACTCCGTAAGCTGGCAAATGCAACGGCGGCACCCAGGACCACCAACAGCACAACGATCAATACCTTTTTCATATTAGAAGAATATGTAAGGTAAAAGGTACGAAATCTGCCGGGCTTAAGCCTCCTTCCTCTAAAGCAAAATTGTCGTACCTTTGCGCCTCGAAAAAGGAAGACCTAATATGATATCAGTTAATAATGTAACCCTCTCTTTTGGCAAACGAGTGCTGTTTGATGAAGTTAACCTCAACTTCACCAAGGGTAACTGTTATGGGGTGATTGGTGCCAACGGGGCGGGAAAGTCCACATTCCTGAAAATACTTTCCGGAGAAATCGAGCCCTCCAAAGGATCGGTGAGCATCACTCCGGGTGAACGTATGGCCGTGCTGCGGCAGAACCATTTCGCCTACGATGAAGTGACGGTATTGAATACGGTGCTCATGGGCCATCAGAAAATGTGGGAGGTGATGCAGGAGCGTGATGCCATTTATGCAAAAGAAGATTTTACTGAGGAAGACGGTATGCGTGCCGGGGAGTTGGAAGCCGAATTCGGAGAGATGGGGGGATATACCGCCGAATCCGATGCAGGCAGTATGCTGATTGAACTGGGTGTACCTGAAATGTTTCACCAAAGCCTGATGAAAGATATTCCGGGTAACCTGAAAGTGCGGGTCCTCCTGGCCCAGGCCATCTTCGGCAATCCCGATATATTATTGCTGGACGAACCGACCAACGGCCTTGATATAGAAACCATCGGCTGGCTGGAAAACTTCCTGGCCGATTATGAAAATATCGTCCTGGTGGTATCGCACGACCGTCACTTCCTGGATGCCGTTTGTACGCATGTTGCTGATGTTGACCGGCAGAAGATCAAGATCTTTACCGGTAACTATACTTTCTGGTACGAAAGCTCACAGTTGATGAGCCGCCAGATCAACGACAAGAATAAAAAAGTGGAAGAGAAGCGGCAGGCGCTCCTGGACTTTATTGCCCGGTTCAGTGCCAATGCCTCTAAGTCGAAGCAGGCCACCAGCCGGAAAAAAGCGTTGGAAAAACTTACCATTGAAGAGATCGAACCATCCAACCGGCGGTATCCCGGCATCATTTTTCAACCCCAGCGGGAAGTGGGGAACCAGATCCTGAATGTTGAAAAATTAGCCTCTTCCGTAGATGGTCGTCTTTTATTTGATAAGGCCAGTTTCAGTGTAAACAAAGGCGATAAAATTGCCCTCCTGAGCAAAGACCCGCTGGCAGTGACCAACTTTTTCGAAATCATTACCGGAAATAAAAAAGCGGACAGGGGCAGTTTTGAGTGGGGTACCACCATCACCAACGCTTATCTTCCCCTGGAGAATAATGAATTCTTTAAAGAGGGACTCACCTTACTGGACTGGCTCCGGCAATTTGTACCGCCCCATGTTACCGATGCGGATGAACCGTTCCTGCGGGGTTTCCTGGGTAAGATGCTCTTCAGCGGCGATGATATCATGAAGAAGACCAACGTACTCAGCGGGGGCGAAAAAGTTCGCTGTATGATCAGCCGGATGATGTTGCAGAATCCCAACCTGGTATTGCTGGACCAGCCAACCAACCACCTTGACCTGGAGAGCATACAGAGCTTTAACGAAGGTTGCCAGAATTTCCCCGGCATTGTTTTGATGACCTCGCATGACCACACTTTTATGCAAACTGTGGCCAACCGGGTCATTGAACTGACGCCTTCTGGAATAATAGACCGCCTGATGACCTTTGATGAATACCTGGAAGACAACCGGGTGAAACAGCTGCGGGAAGAAATGTATGGAGCGGCGGTTACCGCCTGATCCTGCCAAAATAAGTAAAGCCGGTCGTTTGACCGGCTTTTTTCGGCCTCTGATTTAAGAACTCCGCTTACAATAAATCCTATCTTTAGTTCGCTTAATAGAAAACCTCTGGATTGCTGAGATGGCTGTTGATATCCGCGCTGTTGCTGACCACTGTCTGTAGGGTAGCTGGTCAGGTACCTGCCTCCACCCATACCCGGATGTCAAATCTCCGGCAGCTATCCATCCCCGTTCAGCCCGGCAGGATGCAACTGGATTCACTGAGCATCGTGCCCAATTCCGTACGGGTTATCGGGGTACCGGATTCCCTTTTCCAGGTCGACTGGATCAATGGCAGTTTCCAATGGTTAACACTCCCTCCATTTGATTCCGTGCTGGTCCGCTACAGGGTCTTCAATACGCGCATCAATGCCCCCGGCAGGGTCTTGAATTTTGACAGCATTCTCAATAAATATGTTTCCCAACTCACCATTGGCTCTGCACAAAACAGTAAAAAGGACGATGATTTTTTTGACTTTGGAAACATCACGTACAATGGCAGCTTCGGGAGGGGTATTTCTTTTGGCAATGCACAGGATGCGGTGGTCAGTTCTAACCTGAACCTGCAATTGAATGGTTACCTGGCAGACAGTATTGGTATCGCCGCTGCCATAACCGATAATAATATACCCATCCAGCCCGATGGAACCACCCAACAGCTCAATGAATTTGACCGGATCTTTCTGCAGTTCCGGAAAAAGGGTTGGCAACTCAACCTGGGTGATATTGATATCCGGCAGGACAAGAATTATTTTCTCCATTTTTATAAAAGGTTACAGGGCGCCTCGTTTGAAAATCATTCACGGCTTTCAGACCGTATTACCAACCATAGCCTGGTAAGCGGATCTATTGCAAAAGGAAAGTTCACCAGGAATGTATTCAACGGCCTGGAAGGCAACCAGGGCCCTTACCGGTTGACGGGGGCCAGCAACGAACTGTACTTTATTGTGCTGGCTGGTACAGAAAGGGTGTTTCTTGACGGGGAACTGCTGCAACGAGGAGAGGACCGCGATTATGTGATCAACTACAATACTGCTGAGATCACTTTTACCCCCCGGAGGATGATCTCCAAGGATAAAAGGATCCAGGTTGAGTTTGAATATGCCGACCGGAATTACCTGAACACCAACCTTTACCTGGCGAATGAAACCAGTTTGGGTGAAAGGTTCCGGTTACGGCTGGGTGCATTTTCGAATAACGATGCGCGTAACTCACCGATCCACCAGGAACTGGACGGATCCCGTAAACAGTTCCTGGCCAATGTGGGAGACAGCATCTCCAAAGCCTTTTATCCCGTGGCATCGATCGACAGTTTTTCTTCCGGGAAAATCCTGTACAAAAAAGTGGAAGTGTATGTTAACGGCGTGCCCGATTCCATTTACGTATATTCTACCAACCCTGACAGCGCCCTGTATAATCTCAACTTCGTGGATGTAGGGGAGGGCAATGGAAATTACCTGCCAGACCTGAATGCGGCCAATGGAAAGGTCTTCCGGTGGGTAGAGCCCATTAATGGACGGCCTGGGGGAAGGTACGAGGCGGCTACATTCCTGGTAACCCCCAAACAACAACAGGTACTTACCATTGGCGCTGATTATGTGGTTGCCAACAAAACCACTATCAGTGCTGACATTGGCATGAGTAACTATAATACTAACACCTTTTCGGTAAAGGACAAGGGCAATGATAAGGGATTTGCTTCCCGGATGGTAGTAAAGCATTCCATCGATTTGGGCAGGAACCTTTTATTGCGGGGCGATGGTTCAGTAGAGTGGGTGGAGAAGACATTCAAACCGTTGGAACGATTGCGGAATGTTGAATTCACACGCGATTGGGGGTTACCCCTGGTTACCACGCCTGCAGACGAAACCATTTACACAGCTGCAGCGGAACTTGCAGATTCAAAAGAAAATAAGGTCCGGTACCAGTTAACCGGTTACGACAGGTCGGATGGCTTCCGGGGTATCCGGAATACCTTACAACATACCCAGGAAAATTCCGGGTGGAAGTTCAATAACCTGCTCAGTATAACCCGTGCCGAAGGGCTGGAAGATAAAGGTTATTTTTTTCGTCCAACCATTGATGTTGCCAAGCGTTTCGGGTCTCTGAAAAACCTGACAGCAGGATTCGTTTACTCCCTGGAACACAATGAGGCCAGGAATAAGATGAGCGACAGCATAACCCCCTATAGCTTTTCTTTTGATGTGGTGAAGTTCTATGTACGCTCTGATGAGCAAAAACCGGATAAATGGACCCTCAGTTACCATACCAGGAGTGATAAGATACCTATGGGTAAAGACCTGGTGCGGACGGATCGCAGTCAGAACTTCAGCCTGGAAGGGGAGCTTTTTTCCAATGCGGCGCACCAGATAAGAGTTACCACTACTTTTCGGACCCTCCAGGTGTACCAAAAAACAAACGCCAACCTGCAATCCGACAAAAGCCTGTTGGGGCGGCTGGAGTATCTTATCAATGAATGGAAAGGCATGCTCACCGGCAATCTGTTGTACGATCTGGGGGCAGGCCAGGAGCAAAAAAGAGACTTTGTGTTTTTGGAAGTACCCGCGGGGCAGGGTGAGTATGCGTGGTTTGATTATAATGAGGATGGTGTACAGCAGCTGAATGAATTTGAGATTGCTGTTTTCCAGGACCAGGCCCGGTACATCCGCATTTTCACTCCAACCAATGAATTTGTAAAAGCAGCCTTCAACAGTTTCAATTATAGCCTTTCCCTTAATCCCGCCGCCCTGATCGATCCTGTAAATGCCGGTGCCTGGGGAAAGTTTTTGTCCAGGATCAATGTACAATCTTCGCTTCAGTTATTCCGCAAGCAGTTATCGGATGGCATTTCCCATTTTAACCCATTTGAAAATTCACTAAACGACAGCAGCCTGATCAGTCTCACCAGCGTTTGGGTTAACAGTTTTGCGTTTAACCGTTCCAGTTCAAGCTGGGGATTTGATATCAGCAATACCCGGAACAATGGTAAACTGTTACTGACCTATGGCCTGGAGAGCAGGTCACTGGAAGAATGGATCTTGAGGAACCGGTGGAACCTGGCCCGGAAATTCACGCTGGAAACAACTTTCCGGACAGGAAATACCAGCTTGTATACTGCCAGTGCCAAGTTCGATAACCGCAACTACGAGGTGGATCAGTACTCGCTGGAACCGCGGCTAACCTATACCTATGGTTCCAATTTCCGGGTTGGTGGTGGCTACCGGTATGGAAATAAAACGAACCGTCAGGGAGAACGTGAAGCATATAGGTCTCATGCTTACCATGCGGACATGAAATTCAACCTGCTGCAGAATGCAGCGCTCCAGGGCCGGTTTACCTATAACCGGATAGGTTTTCCATTTGCCACTAATACTACGGTTAGTTATATCATGCTGGATGGTTTGCAGCCGGGTAAGAATCTTTTATGGAACCTGGACCTCAGCAAGCGGTTGGGAAAAAACCTGGAAATGAATCTCCAGTATGAAGGACGTAAACCCGGTGACAACAGGACCATACATGTAGGCAGGGCCGCCCTCAGGGCTATTCTATAAACTGGGCAGTAAGTAAAAAAGTAGAGCCCTACCGTAGTAGGGCTCCGAAGCTCTTCAAAAGATGGTTGGATACAGATTATGTTGGAATAGATTATCCAAAGAGGCCGCCTTTTTTCAGTTCACGAGTGCCTTCACCGATCTTGAAACCATTGTGGTAGATCTCGATCTTGTAGTTGCCACGCTGGAAATCAGAACCCTGCTTCCAGGCAAACTCTACCGGGGTTTTCTTACCAGTCTCGATCTTTACAGGAACCTTAGCAGTGAAAGGCTTTTCACCTTCTTCACGGGTAGTGAAGCTGCCGGATCCCAGTGACTCCTGTGATACGGGTTTGCCATCAGGACCTGTTACAAGAACATAAACATCGGCTGAACCAGCAGGAGCGATACGGTTGTCAACATCAAAAGAGATTACCAGTTTATCAACGCGCTTAGCGGTAGAGGTTACTTTCTCTTTACCACCGCTCTTCTCATTGATGGGGGTAATAGCGATGTTGTAGGCATTCAGAGTAGAAGCGATATCTACTGTTTTTTCCAGTTCCTGCTTTTGAGTGGTAGTAGTCTCCAGGTCAGTAGTGAGCTGGGAAGTCTTTACCTTTTCAGTAGTCAGGTCTGTGTTCAGTTGTGTGTTTTCAGTAGTAAGACGGGCAACTTCCTGCTCCAGTCCTGCTACCTTTTCATTCATTTCAGCGATCAGCTTCTTGGCACGATTCAGTTCAGCCTGTGTTGCATTACGCTTGTTAAGAATGCTGCGAATTTCAGTTTTCAGTTTGGAGATTTCGCTGTTCTTGTCTGTCAGCTGACCCTGCAGTGTATTGTTGCTGCCAGTAACAGAATCAAGGCGGGCGAGGGAAGCATCAAAATTGCGCTGGAGTTCAGTTTTTTCGTCGGTTACCTGTGCAATTGTAGCTTCTTTTTGCTGGAGATTCTGCTCATTCTTATTGTTGTTGTACAAAAGATAGCCCCAGGTTCCCAGCAGGCCGGCTGCGAGGAGTGCAATGATCAGACCTTTGTAGTCTTTCTTAGGTTCTTGCGTGGGGGTTGCTGAGGGATAATTAGATGTGCTCATTGCTATTTGTTTTTACTGAATTTTGAAATGGTTACTTAATGGGTTATATAGGTTTATTTTTTAACAGACAATGAAGGCTTTTCGAAAACCGTGCCAAAAAATTTTCAGAAGGGGAGGGAAGGGAAGTTTTACAGGGTCAAATGCAATGCCACGCTAATTTCTGACTTTTTTCCGAGCTTTCAATTATTATTGCATTTTGAATCATCATGTCTGTAGAGAAAATACTGGCCGACTGGAAAAAGAAACAATTCAAACCTGTTTACTGGCTGGAAGGTGAAGAAGATTATTACATTGATAAGTTAGTGCAGGAAGCGGAACATCATCTGCTGACAGAAGCCGAGGCCGGATTTAACCTCACGGTATTTTATGGGAGGGAGACCGCCTGGCCCGATGTGGTGAATGCCTGCATGCGTTACCCCATGTTTGCGGAGCGCCAGGTAGTCATTCTCAAGGAAGCCCAGCAAATGAAGGACCTCGATAAATTGGAAGGCTATATTTCCAAGCCCCTGTCCTCAACGGTTTTTGTGGTTGCCCACAAAGAAAAAAAACTGGACAGCAGGACCCGGTTCGCCAAGCTTATCAAAGAAAAGGCCGAGCTGCTGCAGACAAAAAAAATGTACGATAACCAGTTGCCGGGGTGGACGGAAAAGCTGGTACAGTCAAAGGGCTACCAGATCAGCCAGAAAGCTTTGGTATTATTAGTGGACCATATCGGGAATGACCTTAACAGGATCGAAAACGAGATCGATAAACTCCTGTTGAACCTGGCACAATCGCGCACCATTTCAGAAGACGATATCGAAAACTTTGTGGGCATCAGCAAAGAATTCAATGTATTTGAATTGCAGGATGCCATTGCCAGGAAGGACCTTCCCAAGGCTATCCGAATCATCAATTATTTTGAGGGGAATCCTAAAGCGGGACCCATCCAGATGGTGCTGCCGGCATTATATACATTTTTCAGCAAGGTGTTCATGCTGTTCGGTATCCAGAGCAGGGATGAAAAAATGATCGCTTCCACAGCGGGCATATCGCCATATTTTATCAAGGATTACCTGGCAGCGATGAATCGCTATAATTATGAAGGCATAGAAAGGATACTGCTGCTGTTGCACGAATACAACCTGAGGTCTGTCGGTATAAACGACAGCGGTACGGAAGACGCATCCTTAATGCGGGAGATGGTGGTCAAGATGATGTAAGCTGGCTTCTTTGTCCAGTGCCAGCTGTATCTTTAAGGCATCCAGTCCCTCAAACTTCTTTTCGGAACGGAGGCGCTCATGGAGGGTCACTTGTAACAACTCACCATAGATTTCTTCGGAGAAATCAAAAATATTTACCTCAATTACCCGGTTCAGCCCATCTACTGTTGGCCGTACCCCGATGTTCATCATGCCTTTCCAGATCACTCCGGGGTTGCGTGTGAGCCTTACTGTTACTGCATAAACTCCGTTGGCAGGGATGAGTTTTTCATTATCTGTGAGCCTGAGGTTAGCGGTAGGGTATCCCAGTTTACGGCCCAGCTGGTTGCCCCTGGTTACTTCACCTTCAAAGAAGTAGTCGTATCCAAGTAATGCGGAAGCATTCTTTATTTCTCCCTGCAACAAGGCCTGGCGTATTCGGGTAGAGCTGATCGTGGCGGCATCCAGTACCTTGCCCGGGATCTCCACCAGCTTAAACCGGCCCTTGCCGGCATATTGCTCCAGCAGGTTAAAATCACCCGACCGGTCTTTTCCAAACCGGTGATCGTATCCGATAATGATGGTGTGGGGATGAAAATTCTTTACCAGGAAATCTTCCACATAAGATTGGGGGGATTGGCCGGCGAATTCCGGTGTGAACGGCACTATAACCAGGTGATCGATTCCGGCGGCTTCCAGCAGGGTGATTTTTTCGGGAAGGCTGTTCAGCAGTTGTACCGGCTGGGGTTGGGTACCCACGATCCGCCTCGGATGGGGATGAAACGTGATAATAATGGTTTCACCGTTGATCCGCCCTGCCACTTCCCGGAGTTGGTTAAGAATGCTCCTGTGCCCGAGGTGTACCCCGTCAAACGTACCGATAGTAATAACTGCATTCCGGAAATCCGGCAAATGGTTGATATCTCTATAAACCTTCATGGGGAGGGCAAAGCTATGGGAATTTGCCCTTTTTTTCCCACCTTCGCTGTTCCGAAAAAATCAACATGAGTCTCTATTCCAAACGTGGCGTATCTGCGCAGAAAGAAGAAGTACATAAAGCAACCGAAAAGCTGGACCAGGGACTTTACCCACATGCTTTCTGCAAGATTTACCCCGATTACCTGGGAGGTGATTCCAACTGGGTGAACCTGATGCATGCAGACGGTGCCGGTACCAAAAGTATCCTGGCCTATCTCTATTGGAAAGAAACCGGCGATGCCTCGGTCTGGAAAGGGATCGCCCAGGATGCCATTGTCATGAATATCGACGACCTGTTATGTGTGGGTATTAATGATAACCTGCTTTTTTCCTCCACCATAGACCGGAATAAAAGACTCATCCCCGGGGAGGTACTGGAGGCTATCATTAGTGGTACCCAGGAGTTTTTTGATGAAATGAAAGGATATGGTGTCAACATCCACTACCTGGGTGGTGAAACCGCCGATGTGGGGGATGTGGTCCGTACGATTGCTGTAAACGGCACGATGACCGCCCGCTGGCCCAAGGCTAAGCTCGTAACAAATGAAAAAATCAGCGAAGGAGACCTGATACTGGGTTTTGAAAGTGCCGGTAAAGCGGTTTACGAAAAAAAATATAACAGTGGAATCGGGAGTAACGGCCTTACCAGTGCCCGGCACGATGCCCTGTTGAAATCTTATGCCACGGGCTTCCCCGAATCCTATGATACCGGACTGGAACAGGAGGTGGTGTATATAGGCCCCAACCGATTGACAGACCCCATTGAAATACCGGGATTTGGAAAAACCGATGTAGGCCAGCTTTTGCTTAGTCCCACCCGTACCTATGCGCCACTGATGAAGGTCTTGCTCAGCGAATACTTTGAGGCGATCCATGGACTGGTTCATTGCAGCGGGGGCGGGCAGACGAAGTGCCTGAAGTACCTGCCCCGGCCTTACCGGATTATAAAAGATAATCTATTCAATCCTCCCTTGATTTTCAATCTCTTACAAAAAGCGTCGGGTTCTGATTGGCGGGAGATGTACCAGGTATTCAACATGGGTCATCGACTGGAGGTCTTCACCACAGAAAAAGCAGCCGGTAATATGATTGCGGCGGCCGCTCAGCTGGGTATTGAAGGCCGTGTGGTGGGCAGGGTTGAAGCCCCGGCAGAGGGAAAAGAGTTAGTTCTCCACAGTGCCGACGGAACTTTGGTAAAGTATTAACCAAAACCGGTTGCGCGGTTACTGTTACGGGTTTCAAGGCACGCTGTTTGTATATTTAGCTATTAAAAGCAGATAATTATCCACAGGTACTATGAAATCTGTAGTGCAGTGATTATTTTTGCAGACAGTTCTTGGACCATTTTCGCCTTCCTTTAACCCTTCCTATTGCAACCTCCGGCGAACAGTAAGCGTCATTAGAGCGTTATTAAAAAAATTAACAGACAGGCATGAGGCAGCTTAAAATTGCTACACAGATTACCAATCGTGACTCCCAAGCGGTTGAAAAGTATCTCCAGGAAATTTCAAAGATCAGCATGATCACTCCCGAAGAGGAGACAACATTAGCGCAGCGGATTAAGATGGGTGACCAGCGGGCGCTGGATAAACTCGTACAAGCCAACCTCCGTTTCGTGGTTTCTGTGGCCAAGCAATACCAGCACCAGGGTCTTTCCCTGAGTGACCTCATTAATGAAGGTAACCTGGGCCTGATCAAGGCTGCCCAGCGTTTTGATGAAACCAAGGGCTTTAAATTCATTTCCTACGCCGTTTGGTGGATTCGTCAGTCTATTTTGCAGGCCCTGGCAGAGCAGGGCAGGCTGGTACGTCTTCCCCAGAATAAGATCGGTACCTATAATAAAGCCAATAAAGCTTATATGGCTTTTGAACAGGAGCATGAGCGCGAGCCATCTACGGAAGAGCTTGCCGAGATCCTGGAAATGAGTGAAACTGAGATCAATAATATCTTCCAGAGTAATACACGTCACACCTCCCTGGATGCGCCTGTGCACGAGGCCGAAGATGTTGCCATGGGTGACCTGCTGGAAGGCAGCGATGATACCGACGAAGACGTAATGCAGGATTCACTGCGTAATGAAATTCGCCGGGTACTTAAATCCCTGAGTCCCCGTGAAGCGGAAATTGTGAACGCTTATTTCGGGCTGGACGGTGAAAATGGGGTGACCATCGAACAGATCGGCCAGAAATACGATCTCACCAAAGAACGTATCCGCCAGATCAAGGAGCGGGCGATCAAACGTCTTCAGAAAGCGCGCTACAGCAATGCCCTGAAAGCATACCTCGGGTAATTCCGTGGTCTTTATATAATGTACCTGCCCGGCTCCCAAGGCCGGGCAATTTTTTCCGCCTACCGGTATAACATAACCATTACATGGGTTTCCTTGTTACTATTCCAAAATTGCTGTGATGCCTTCATTTAAGTCGTTGAAAACCCTGGTCTTGCTGCTGCCGGCTTTAACGGCACTGCTGGCCTGCGAAAAGGCCATCACATTTGATCTGGACGAGGAAGAACCCCGGCTGGTGGTGGATGCCACGATTGAAGCGGGACAACCACCGGTGGTGATTCTGACCACCAGTTTTAGTTATTTCAGCGAGATCAATGCGGCAATACTGGATTCTCTTTTTGTGCATGATGCCATTATCCGGATCTCTGACGGAACCAGGACCCACCAGTTGAAGGAATATGCCCGGAAACTGCCCGCCTCCACCCTGTATTATTACAGTATTGACTCAGCCAGCTTATCCACCGCCTTCACCGGTACGGAAGGACAGCAGTATACCTTATCCCTTTCCGTCAACGGCCGGGAATATACCGCCCAAACAACGATCCCGGTACTGGATAAAAAAGTGGATTCCCTCTGGTGGAAGCCATCTCCCAATAACCCAGACACCAGCAAAGTGGTTCTGATGGCAAGGGTTTCCGATCCCCCCGGATACGGAGATTATATCCGGTTCTTTACGTCGGTAAACCAGGGCCCCTTTAACCCTGGACTGAACTCGGTTTTCGACGACCAGATTGTGGACGGTACCACTTATGACACGGAAGTGGAAAAGGGTGTTGATCGTAACGAGGAAATTGATTTTGAAACCTATTCCTTTTTTGAAAGGGGGGATACGGTACTCCTGAAATTCACCAATATTGATAAGGACAGTTTTGAATTCTGGCGAACCATGGAGTTCAATTACTCCAGTATCGGCAACCCGTTCAGCAATCCTGTTAAGGTGCTGGGAAATATCCGCGGTGGTGCGCTGGGTTATTTCGGGGGGTATGCTGTTCAATTCCAACGCCTGGTTATCCCCAAATAATCCCGATACCGGGCCTGTGGCGACTATAGGTGCTGAATGTCACAACTTCTTAACGTAATTCCGGTTATTTTTGAAAATTCTTTAAGTGTAAACAAGAATCAGAACTATGGATAATTCGACAGCTGAACACGTACATTGCCTGATCATCGGTTCGGGCCCGGCAGGATATACCGCGGCTATTTATGCCGCAAGGGCAGCCCTGAAACCTGTATTGTACCAGGGCATCCAACCTGGTGGACAACTGACCATTACTACGGAAGTGGAGAACTACCCGGGGTATGCTAATGGTATCCAGGGGCCGGAGATGATGGTGGATTTTGAAAAACAGGCTACCCGCATGGGGGCCGATATTCGGTTTGGATTGGCTACCAGCGTGGATTTTAGCCAGCGCCCATTCAAAGTAACCATCGATGAAGAAAAACTCATTACCGCCGATTCTGTCATCATAGCTACCGGCGCCTCTGCTAAATGGCTGGGATTGGAAAGTGAGCAGCGGTTAAATGGTTTTGGCGTCAGTGCTTGTGCTGTTTGTGATGGATTCTTTTTCCGCGGAAAGGAAGTAGCGATCGTTGGGGCCGGTGATACCGCTGCGGAAGAGGCCATTTACCTCTCCAAATTGGCGTCTACGGTTCACATGATCGTGCGCAAAGGAGAGGATGGCATGAAAGCTTCTAAAGTGATGCAGGACCGGGTCAAGGCCACCCCTAATATCCGCATATACTGGAATTCAGAAACGGATGAAATCATCGGCGACCAGAAAGTCAGTGCTGTACGCATTAAAAACAACCATACGGGAGAAAAGCTGGAGATCCCGGTCAGCGGCTTTTTCGTTGCTATTGGCCATTCGCCCAATTCCCAGATTTTCAAGGACTACCTGAATATGGATGAAGCCGGTTATATCCAAACCATTCCGGGTACCAGCAAGACCAATGTGGAAGGTGTTTTTGCCGCCGGAGACGTCCAGGATAAAATTTACCGCCAGGCGGTTACTGCCGCGGGCAGTGGTTGTATGGCTGCACTGGATGCCGAACGTTTCCTGTCTGCCGCGGGTCATGTTTAAATGTAAGGTATGCTGACCGTTCATTTGCACAACCTGGTCTTCCATGGCTACCATGGACTGTATGAAGGGGAGGACAGGACTGGCAACGACTTCGAGGTAAATCTGGATGTTGCTTACCAGCCCAAAAAGGACGAACTCCATACTATCAGCCGTCTGATCAGTTATGAGGACCTCTATCACCTGGTCCGGAAAAAAATGATGAACGCCACTCCTTTACTGGAAGAACTGGCCATTAATATCCTGGACAGGATTCATGACCAGTACCCGCAGGTTAAGAAGATCCGTATCAGTATTTACAAAATGAATGTGCCCATAGAAAGTTTTGAGGGCAAGGCGGGAATTACACTGGAGAAAGAATACAAATGAATACCTGTTTTGATGCGAATCCTGGTCATATTGCTGCTATTGCCGGCCCTGTGTTATACCCAGTCAGTACAGGTTTTAATGCAGGAGGGTGCTGCTGCGGAAGCAGCGTTTGAGGATGAGCTGGCCTATAAGAAATACCTGCAGGCGGTTCGGCTGGAGCCGGCCAACCTGCAGGTATTATTGAAGTGCAGTGAACTTGCCGGAAAAGTTGGACACCGGATGAAATCAAAAGAGGATAAGCTCCGGTATTACCAGGTGGCCCACCGTTATGCTGCCCTGGCGCTCAAACTATCGCCGAATTCCGCCGACGCCAATTTTTTTATGTCCGTTGCAAAAGGTCGTCTGGCCCAGGTTGCATCGGGCAGGTTGCTGGTGGAATCGGTGAAAGATATTAAGCGGTATGCTGATAAGGCAGTCCGGTTATCACCGGGGGATTACCGTCCCTGGCATGTATTGGGCAAATGGTATTATGAGATCGCTGCACTGGGTTCGGTTAAAAGGACCGCGGTAAAATTGTTTTACGGTGCCTTTCCGGAGGCCAGTTACCAGGATGCCATCACCCATTATGAACGCAGCCGCCAGCTGAACCCTTCTTTTAACCTGAATTACCTGGAACTCGCCAAGGTATACCACAAAACCGGTCAGGAAACAAAAGCCATGGAATTATTGAAGACACTGGAAAGGCTTCCCATCCGGATGGAAGACGACAAGCGAATCCGTGAGGAAGGAAGGCAACTTTGGGGTGAATATAACCGTTAGGGGCCTTTCATTTTCAATATCATTTTGTACACGCGGTAAGGTATGTCTTCCAGCAGCATATCGGGAATAGGCTCCTCACTGAATTCAAATCCCAGCTTTTGGTAACATCGAATGGCCGGCGCGTTATTCTCCAATACGAAAAGGCAAATGGAAAGCGGATCGTACAACCTGGCAGTTTCCGCTATCAGCTCCTGGAGGAATACCCCGCCAAGTCCTTTTCCCCTGTCCAAAGGGTTCCCGATCAGTAAGCGCCCGATCCGAGGTGAATGTGGTTCGTTGGTAATGATCTCACCTATTGCGTAGGGTTTCCCACTGGCATCGCAACCCAGGTATAGTTGTTTGTGCGGGAAGTCTTCCTGGTGTTTTTGTACCTGTTCCTTTGTCAGGGGATACTTCCAGCCCGGTCCGGCAAACTGGAACAATAGTTGAGGGCTGGTGATCCATTTGGATAACTGACTAAAATCTTCTTCCAGGTATTTCCGGATCATGGTAGTTTGTTTTTTCTTCTCGCCAGGAGTTTGATGCCTTCAAACCAAATTACGGATATACATCCTATGCAGACAGCCACACCTATGTCGGGTAAACCAGGTCTTTTGAAGCTGAAAAAATCAGTGAGCGGTTTTATAAGCAGCAAGGCCGCCGTTAGTGCAATGGTAATAAAAATGATGAAGGGCACCAGCCGGTTCTTGTAAAACAGGGTGGTATAAATCAGGTAATCAAAAGACCGGTTCACAAGGGTCAGAAATATATTGGCAGCAATCAGGGCCAGAAATACCAGGGTCCTCGTTAAGCGCTCATCGTAACCCTGGCGCACTGCATATTGATAGGTGATCAATGTGCCGGCTGTTATAACAAGGCCCTGTATGATACTGGTGGTAAGTTCATTCCAGTTAAAAAAGGTCTCGGTAAAAGGTCTTGGGGGTTGGTACATTATATTTTTTTCCATGGGTTCATTCTCATAGATGATGGAGCAGGTGGGGCCCATGATGAGTTCCAGGAAGATCACGTGCACAGGTGTGAAAATATTGGGATAGACCCATCCCAATGCGAGTGGAATAAAAACAGTAAGTATGATCGGTATGTGGATACTGATAATGTAACGGATGGCTTTTTTCAGGTTGGTATAAATGCGCCTGCCCATGGCAATGGCTTCTACCATTTTACCCAAGTCGTCGTCGATCAAAACCAGGGAGGCTGCCCGCTTGGCTATTTCCGAACCTTTCTGACCCATGGCTATCCCGATATGTGCGGCCTTGAGCGCGGGACCGTCGTTTACTCCATCGCCCGTCATGGCAACAATGCGGCCGTTTGTTTTCAGCGCATTGATGATGGACAGTTTTGCTTCCGGGAAAACACGGGTGAAAATACTGGTCCTTTCTATGGTTTCCATCATTTGCCCTGTTGGTAATTCCAGCAGGGTGGCGCCGTCAATAGAGCTTTCGGTTCCCCTGAAATTTATTTGCCGGGCAATGGTATTAGTGGTGGAGGCATTATCACCCGTTAAGATTTTCACGTCAATGCCGGCAGTATAAAAATCCTGCAACACCCGTTCGATATTTTCCTTGGGTGGATCGTAAAACGCTACGATGCCACGAAATACAAAGCGGATATCCTGTTGTGATGCGGGGAAAGGTTTTGCCATGGGTTCACTGTCTGCAACGGCCAGTACGCGGAACCCCGAACCGGTAAGTTCAGCCAGTACCGATGCTGTTTTGCTTGCATCCGCTGGTGTTAATCCTGAGAGTGCCAGTATGGCTTCGGGAGCCCCTTTGGCTGCCACGACCTGCTGGCCGGAGGCATTGGCAAAAATATGCGTCATCATGGGAGGTCTTCCTCCCAGGGGGTATTCATGAATCATCCGGAATGCCTTTCTTTCATCCTCTTCCATGGTTGCTGAATAGGCCTGGTGCAGCGCATTTTCCATGGGATCAAAAGGAATGGGTTCACTGGCAAACATTGCCACCCGGATCAATGCTTTTTCGGCAGGGGTATAGGGCGGGAGGGCATCTGTTATTTCGTTTCCGCCCGCAACATATAGTTTTGCCAGGCTCATCCTGTTTTCGGTTATGGTTCCCGTTTTATCGGTACAGATCACCGATGCGCTGCCCAGGGCCTCCACGGTGGTGGTTTGTTTTACAATGATCCCCATCTTCATGAGGCGCCATGCCCCCAAAGCCATGAAAGTGGTAAAGGCTACCGGTATTTCTTCAGGCAAAATACTCATGGCAAGCGTCAGTGCCTTCAACAGGCTGTCCAGCACATCTTTGGAGTTAAAATAATTGATTGCCCAAACGATCAAAAAAATGATCAACCCCAGTAAGGCCATTTTCCGGACGAAATGGCTGATCTGCGCCTGCAGGGGAGTCTTG
>CBFGLD010000046.1:0-17795 GCA_965649495.1 uncultured Flavihumibacter sp.
TCCACGGCAGCTCGTCCCCATTCACCGCCTCCGTCAAAACCGGGAAAGATCCAGGAGCCCTCCTTGCAAGGAGGATGGAATGGGATGCCGTACTTTACTTTCCGGAATTGCTCCAGCAGTTCCGGGTAAGTCGCCGGATCCAGGTCCGACACATCAGATTCGCTGAACTGCTGGCGGGCAAAAGGTTCCGGTAGCACCGGGATGGGTTGAGTGGGCCATACGGCTTCTCCCGGCAGCGCTTCGCCGGGAACGGGCCGTTCCTCAATAGGAAATACCGGTTTACCGCTTACCCGGTCAAACAGGAAGATATACCCCTGCTTGGTGATCTGCGCCACGGCAGCTATCTTTTTCCCGTTTACCTCGATATCCACCAGGTTGGGATTGGCAGGCAGGTCCCGATCCCACAGATCGTGATGCACAGTCTGGAAATGCCATAGGTATTTGCCAGTGGCTGCTTCCAGTGCCACCAGCGAATTCCCGAACAGGTTGCTGCCCTTACGGAAACCACCATAAAAATCACCGGACACGGAACCGGTAGGTACATACAGGATACCTCTTTTTTCATCCAGCGACATACCGGCCCAACTATTGGCCCCACCCAGTTTTTTATAGGCTTCCGGATCAGGCCAGGACTCATACCCCGGTTCTCCGGGATGCGGTATGGTGTGAAAGATCCATTTACGCTGCCCCGTGACCACATCATAGGCGCGGATATGCCCCGGAGCCGCATCTGCCGATTCCGCCACCCGGGTACCCAATATCATCAGGTTGCCGTAAATGATGCCCGGGGTGGTGGATGCCACATAGGGATTGAACCCGGCTTCCCGGTCCAGCTGGTCTGAAAGCTCAATATGCCCGTTTTGTCCGAACGACCGGATGAGCCTGCCATCGGCAGCATTGATGGCAAAGGTCCGGGAACCCACACTATAAAAAATGCGACGATCCCTGCCAGTACTATCCTGCCAGTACATCACTCCCCGGTTAACCCTGAAAACAGCACCGCCATCTTTTCCGGCGGTCGTATCTTCTGCCTCCGGATCAAATATCCAGCGTTGTTCACCACTTGCCGCATTCAGGGCAAACAGCTTCAGGCGGGCACTGGTTCCATAAAGGATCCCATCCACTACAATGGGATTGCATTGTATTTGTGATCGGTTACCAGTATCCCTGTCCCCGCTGCTGTACCGCCAGGCAGGCTGCAGGATGGAAACATTCCCGGTATGGATCTGGTCATTAGAAGAGTAGCGGCTGCCCTCCTTGTTGCCCGCATAAGCGGTCCACCCGCTATAATCAATGGGGGTACTGTTATCCCGGCAAGACTGGACCAGCAGGCCCGCCAGCAGCAGCATGCAAGCATTCCGTAGTAAAAACATAGGTGCAATAATAAAGTATCCACAAATTGTGGAAAAACATAATACTGGTAATGGGTTACTATATTTGCGGCGAAGTAATTAAGTGCAAGCAAGCAACACGTAAAATTTATGATTATGCAAAAGAAAGTGACATTTACACTGCCCGCGGAGGCACTTGGTGAAGCAACGGAAGCAGTGTTATTGGGCGATTTCAACAACTGGGACGTGAACGAAGCGGTTGGATTGAAAGTTCAGAAAGACGGTACCCTGAAAGCAACGGTTGCACTGGAAGCCGGAAAAACTTATGAATATCGTTTCCTGTTAAACGATGGAAGATGGGTAAACGACTGGAACGCAGAACAATATGTATTCAAAGCCGGACTAAGTGTAGATAACTGCGTGATTACGGTGCCCGAAGCCCCGGTAGCGGATGCGCCAGTATCGGGAACAACAGAAACCAAGTCCGCCGCTGCCAAAAAGACCACTAAGAAAGCGGCCGCCCCCAAAGCGAAGGCACCCGCTAAAGAAGTAAAAGATGACCTTACCAAAATAGAGGGTATTGGTAAAAAGATTGCAGAACTGCTGATCGCTGAAAACATCATCACTTTTAAAGACCTGGCAAAGGCCACTCCAAAAAAGCTGAAGACCATATTGGAAGCAGCGGGCAGCAAGTTCAAAGTACATGACCCCACCAGCTGGCCCATGCAGGCGAAACTGGCCGCAGCTTCCAAATGGAATGAGCTGGATGCCCTGCAGGATGAACTGAAAGGTGGGAAATAACCTAACTTCTTATCGATACATTTTCTCCACTTCCTGAACGATCAACTCTATTTCGCGGTCTTCACGGGCCGCGTCATAGGGTTGCTTCAGGCTGCTGCCGAAGAAAAAGGCCACCGTTTGCCAAAAGCGGGCGGAAAAGCCACCACGGTATTCTTTTACCAGCTCGTAACAGTTATTCCCTGTCTGCCGGTTAATGAGCTTCATTAACACCTTCCCCTGGTACACCGATAATTTGGTCAGTGGTTCGGTGAATTCTTTCTTGAGCTCCTTTTCACGGCTCTCCAGGTATTTTTTTCGCTTACCATTGGGCAATGCCTGCAGGTTACCGTTGATGTCGTTGATGATGATCCCGGCTTTCCGGGCATAAGGATATGTAACGTATACCGCATTGCGTAACCTAGTCCATTTGGTATATCGTTTCCGCATGGCAGGTGGCATCGGGGCATTGACAAAAACATATTCCAGCATTCCCGATGGAAGGGTGTCTCCTGCCATGACATAAATCGGAACAATAATGGTGTCGTTAGGTCCCCACCGCGGGTTGAAAGGAGGCAGGGGTACAGGCTTGGGCGTTGGTGCAGTTACAGGTGCCGGCCGCAGGGGCTCTTTGCTTTGCGAAAACACACCATCTGCAACTACCAGCAGTATCAATACTGCCAGCAACCGCTTAGCCAGGTGACGCGAACTTGGATGGATTTGCAGCAACATTGTTCTTAATGCCTCATAAGACAGTTTTGTAACCCGGATTGCTGTTAGTGCTTTGCTAATTTTTATTCACTGCTTTTAACCGGCCCTGCCGGCCCCGGTATACCGTACTCATCCCAAAGCCGATGGTCATCAAAATAATGCCCAGCCACAGAATGTTGATATGCGGAAACTCGTATACTTTTAATGCCACGAAGGGTGTCATCCGATTACTTTCCTTCACCTGCAATTCAATCTTCTGGTCTTCCATTACTTTACTGAAACCCACCGCAATATTCTGGGCATATACGGTATCTACAATGTATCGTGCCTGGTTACCCTCCACATAAAAAACCGGCTGCGCAGTAAAGCGGGTGCCTTCTTTCGAGAACACGGTGATAGCTGCCATCAGGGCAGTATCCGTGGGCTTGAACTGGTATTTGTTATTGGAAGGATTTGGAACCACTTTATCCAGTACCATGAATCCGTTGGAGTAATAAATGGTGTCTTTTACATTCACCGTATAGTTTTTGAATTGCGAGGTATCTTCCTGCTTATCCAAATCATCGGCATAAGTGATATAACTGAAGATGTCACGGTTCCAGTAATGACGTGAATCGGGATTGTTGGAAAATCCTTCCATCCCTTTGGTATTCCGGATCAGGTTGGGATAGAGCGAAAAACGTTCACTACTGTCTTTTTTGATCATGTCGATCCGGTAGTAACTGATATTCCCGTTATTGTTGGTACTGTCGCTGTTGACATACGTGGCCCAGTATTTTCCCATATCGGTGGCTACGCCTTTGATCAGGGTCAGGTTTTCAAGGCTCTTTTCTTTGGAGCGTTCATCAAACTTAAGATTGATACCTGTGGTATTATAAGACAGTACCTGCTTGTTGGAGGATGAGATCAATATCCCCACCAGGCAAAGTCCAAAACCAACATGTGCCACCGATGCGCCGGCTGCTTTCAGCTTGCCATTCAGTCCCACCCAGATATAGGAGGCATTTGCCACCACTGAATACACACTGGCGAAGAATGCCAGGTAGATGGCCGCCTGGAACCCGATACCCTTTTTGTCGTAATTCAGTCCACTGGTATAAAAGAAGATCAGCGTGATCACTGCCGCCAGCATGGTGGGAACCAATATCTTTTTCATCCAGACCTTGCTGTCAGACCTTTTGTATTTCAGGTACTGGCCAAAGGCCGTCAGCAGGGCTACCACGATGGCTACAAATACCTGGATCTTATTATAGGAGAATTCCACATCTTCCGGTGCGGCAGTAGCTTTACCGGTAAGTTTATTATAGATGGGGTTAAAAGACGTTTGCCAGGTTATGACAGCTGCACTCAGGAATAATACCAGCGACCCGATAAACATCCAGAATTCGCGGGAAGAAGTTTCTTCTTCTTTAACGATGTGCGGAATGGATTTATAACGCGCAAAGAAAAGCCCGAAAGCCGGAAACAGGAAGAGGCCGATGAAGATCAGCAATTGTGTGTTCATACCCAGCCCGGTGAATGCGTGTACGGAACTGTCGCCCAGTACCCCGCTCCGGGTAAGGAAGGTGGAATACAATACCAGGATGAATGCCAGGAAATTAAATACGATGGTGCTGCGCAGCGAGTGACCGGTAGCGTTATAGATCAACTGTGTGTGAATGGCAGATACCAGTATCAGCCAGGGTACCAGCGAGGCGTTTTCCACAGGATCCCAGGCCCAGTATCCTCCAAAAGTGAGAGACTCATATGCCCAGGCTGCACCCATCATGATGCCCAGTCCCAGCACACCGGCAGCAAACAATCCCCAGGGCAGGGAGGGTTTGGTCCAGCTGTGGTCTTTCTTCCAGAGGCCGGCTAGTGCAAAAGCAAAGGGAACAATGGTGGCAGCAAATCCCAGGAACAAAACCGGGGGATGGATCACCATCCAGTAGTTCTGCAATAACTGGTTGAGACCTTGCCCATCCTGCATCTGCGGCAGGCTGAGGTAATCAGCACGGCTGAAAACAGGCGCATCCGCAAACTTCTCCCGCACCAGCAGGAAAGGGTTGCTGCCAATGGAGGTATCACCAATATAGACCCCAAGGATAAAAGTTGCCAGGCACAATTGCATGAAGGAGATCACGGTCATGACCGGTGATTCCCAACGCGTACCCCTGAAGATGAGTACGGAACCCAATACCGCATGCCAGATGGTCCACAGCAGGAAACTTCCCTCCTGCCCTTCCCAGATACAGGCCAGCAGGTACTGGGTGTTCAGGGAAAGGTTACTGTGATTCCAGGCATAGAAATATTCAAAGCTGTGCGAGGATACGATATAATATAAAATGCCAAATACTGTAAACACAGACAACACATCCACCCCGAAGGCTATGCGCGCCATCTTCCGCCAGCTACGTTCCAGGGCGGGATCGAGAGCATTGGCAGCCTTGAAATAGGAAATGGTGGCAACCAGCGAAGAAACCAATGCCAGTACCACAAAGAAGTGCCCGAGTTGCCCGGGCAACAGGTTTTCACCGATATAATTCATGATGCAGCCGGATTAATTTGCCGTCAGATTTTTCTTGTTTGCTTCCACGTCTTCCTTGTACTTTGACGGACACTTCATCAGCATTTCATTGGCCTCAAATGTTCCATCTTTCATACTGCCTTTCAAAACCAGGCGTTCGCTTTTCTCAAAATCGGTAGGCTTTGCATTATGATAGATCACGGAAGTGGAATTGCCCAGCGTGTCAATGGCGGTAAAGCGCATGTAATTCGGATTCTTGATGGGATCGTACTCGATGGGTTGTGTCTTGTCCAGCTTTGCAATCAGGTGAACAAACTTCCCTTCTTTCTCCCGGGCCGATGCCACGGTGTCATAAGTGGTGAGATCGCCCATGAAGCTGATTAACACCGCAATGGCTATTGCAATGAAAACCAGGATGATAATGTGTGTTTTTTTCATAATGCGCAGTATTCCGGCGCAAAGTTAGTCCAATTTGAGATAGGGTATTTATTTGTTTCCCGCACAACCCTAAGTTTTAATTTTGCATCTACCAACGGCTGACCTAACTTGCGGCCGTTTTAATATACAGTTATGGAGCTCTCCCAGTTCGACGCCAATAGCCTCGGCAATCCCAACAACAACATCTTTGGCCTGCCTACCACCGAAGAGGATGCCCGCCTGGTCATTGTTCCCGTGCCCTGGGAAGTAACGGTGAGCTATAGTGCCGGAACGGCCCGGGCAGCCGATAATATCTCCAAAGCCAGCCTGCAGGTGGACCTCTATGATGCGGACTTCCATGATATCTGGAGACAGGGATTTTTCCTTCGCGAGGTCGATAAAAAAATTTTGTTAAAAAGTGATTACCTCCGCAAAGAGGCAGAACTGTATATTGATTATATCTCCAATGGCGAGGAGGTAGACAAGAATAATTTCATGTGCCGTTCGCTGAAAGAGATCAACGAAGGAAGCCATTTCCTCAACAACTGGGTACACACGCAAACAAAAGAATTGCTTGACAAAGGCAAACTGGTGGCGCTGTTGGGAGGAGACCACAGCACCCCATTCGGCTTCATCCGCGCCCTCAGCGAAAAGCATGAGAGTTTCGGCATCCTCCAGATCGACGCGCATTGCGACCTCAGGAAGTCGTATGAAGATTTTAAATACTCCCACGCCAGCATCATGTATAATGTGCTGGAAGAGATCCCCCAGGTACAAAAACTGGTGCAGGTAGGAATCCGCGATTATTGCGACGAAGAGGTGGATTATATCGCCCGCTCCAATGGGCGCGTGGAAGCCTATTTCGACCAGCAGATCCGTGAACGCATGTACGAAGGCGAAACCTTCAAACAAATAACCGACGAGATCATCGAAAAACTTCCCCCGAAGGTCTATATCAGTTTTGATATTGACGGATTGGATCCGAAACTTTGTCCCGCCACCGGAACGCCCGTGGCTGGCGGATTTGAAATGGCCCAGGTCTACTACATTTTCAGGAAAGTGCATGAAAGTGGTCGCAGGATCATCGGGTTTGACCTCAACGAAGTTGGGGTGGGAGAAAACGACTGGGATGCCAATGTTGGCGCCCGGGCGTTGTATAAACTCTGTAACCTGCTTACCGCCAACAACCTCTGATAACCACCCTAGCGGAGTGATCGGCCATGACCTACAACTATCTTGTGATCCTGCAGAATACCAATCGGCGCCTCGTTGACCGGTTCAGCATCCTGTTGAGCACCACCTCCGCAGCCCTTTTCCTGATGGAATATTTTTCCGCGGCAGACAAGCGGCTGATCCAACTGCCGGGGGCCCTTCTCATCCTGCTGCTGGTGGGATGGAACCTGTACCGCTCCGGGAAACGAAATAAAAGGGTGACCTACAGCTATATACTTTTCCTAACCGCCATACTCTGGGCTAGTATGCCCTGGCTTCCCTGGCTGAGCCTTCTTTTCCTGGTACTTGCCCTTTTGGAACGGCAGGCCAAAAAGAACCTGGAAATAGGTTTTGCGGATGACCGCATCGTTTTCAATACCATCCCGCGCAAACAATACGGGTGGGATGAGTTCAGCAATATCGTACTGAAAGACAACCTGCTGACCCTCGACTTCCGGAACAATAAGCTCTTCCAGCGCGAAACGGTGGAAGACGACGATGACGAGGACGATGCCGATGAAGAAGAGTTCAATGCCTATTGCCGGGTTCAGCTGGAAAAACGGCAGGAATCCTTAATACCGTAACTTTGCGCCATGCTGAAACATTCTCCCTATCTCCTTTACTCTGATGGTCAAGGAAATATATTCGAAGACGACACCCTCTATGCCACCGGTCGCAGTGGCTGGGACGTTTATCCGGTTGCCGATGAAGACTGGATCGAACTGCCAGAGAGAGGAAACCTGTATGAACTTCCCGGCAGGAGAGGTATCGGCATTGATGTACAAACCGGTGAAATGCGCCTCTGCGAAAAAGGTTGGGCAGTGGCGGCTTTTATCCCGCCTGCACACACCGGCCTCTTCCTGGCAGCCTATGAAACCCTGCCGGATGCCCCCACCCTGCCGCTGTTCTGTTATACTGCCGCCGGATGGGTGGACGAGAAGTTTTATGTTCCCGCCCTTCGCATAGAAACGGATATCCGCCAGGAATGCGGTGGTTTCGATGATAAAAAAGTGGAATCGGGGGTAACACAACTCCTGAAAGCCTATCCCCATAATCGCCTGGTGAAACACCTGGCCGAAAATTGCGCCAACACCTACCATTGCCCCGCCGCCCGCAATTTCTTCATGGGAAGGTGGGAATGTCCCATACCCGCATCCCCCGCCTGTAATGCCAACTGTATCGGGTGCATTTCCTTGCAACCAGACGAGGAGCCTATCGTTTCAACACAGGACCGCTTAACATTCCGCCCTACCGCCGCAGAGATCGTGGAATATACTGTACCGCACCTGGAAACAGCCCCCTACCCCATCGTGAGCTTTGGCCAGGGCTGCGAAGGCGAACCCCTGCTGGTATGGGAAACCATGCGCGACGCCATCCTGGAAATCCGCAAGCATACCAGCAAAGGCAGTATCAATGTGAACACTAATGGTTCCAAACCCGACGCCGTGCGGGCTTTGTGTGAGGCGGGACTCAACAGCATCCGCGTCAGTACCAACTCAGCCCGGCGCGAAGTGTACATGCCTTATTACCGCCCCAACAATTACGACTTCAACGATATCATCGAAAGCCTGAAAATCGTTCGTAGTTATGGAGGATGGACTTCCATCAATTATTTTGTTTTCCCCGGTATGACAGACAGTGTTGCAGAGTACGAAGCACTCCGGAAACTGATCATCGATACCGATCTGTGCATGATACAGTGGCGGAATTTTAATATAGACCCGGACTGGTACCTCGGTAAGATCGGGGCCACGGACACCGGTGAATGTATGGGGGTCAAACAATTGATGGAGTTGATCCGCGAAGAATTTCCCCAGCTGAAATTTGGCTATTACAATCCGCCCATGGAACGCATCAGGGGAAATTACGAACTGGATTTTGCACACTAAAGGCCTATGGCAAAGAATCAGCTCCTGGCGGGTGCGGCGCTGGCCATCCTGGCTACCATCATCTGGAGTGGTAATTTCATCATTGCGCGGGGTGTTATTCATGAAATCCCCCCGGTAGCGCTGGCTTTTTTCCGGTGGCTCACAGCATCGGTGATCATGCTTCCGCTGGCATGGCAACAGGTCCGGCCAGAATGGCCACTGATCCGAAGGCACTTTTCCTACCTTTTCTGGACCGCCCTAACCGGGGTGGCACTGTTTAACACTTTTGTGTACATCGCCGGTCATTATTCACCGGCTATTAACCTGGCACTGATTGGCACCACTTCCTCACCGGTCATGTCCATTATCCTGGCACGCATTTTCCTGAAAGAAAAAGTGACCTGGCTCCGGATGGCCGGACTTGCCCTATGCATTACCGGTATATTGTACCTGCTTTCAAGCGGCAGCCTGGAGCGGCTGCTGGCACTTCAGTTCGGCAAAGGCGATGCCTGGATACTGCTGGGCGCCCTGGCTTTTGCGGTTTACAATATACTGGTGCGAAAGAAACCCACGGGTATCAGTGCCCGAAATTTCCTTTTCACCATTTTTGTTATGGGCACCATCATGCTGCTACCCGCTTGGATCCTGGAATCTACCCGCGAGGAAGCCATAAAATGGAACGGGTCCCTGGTGGCGGTGGTACTTTACCTGGGACTGGGCACGTCCGTCATCTCCTTTCTGTGCTGGAATGCTGCCATTGCCAGGCTGGGGGCAGCGCGGACCTCGCTGTTCGGAAACCTCATTCCCATTTTCAGCAGCCTGGAGGCCGTGTTGCTGCTGAAGGAAAAGATCACGGTATTGCACCTGGTAAGTGGGCTGCTCGTAATCAGCGGACTGATCCTGGCAAATATCAGGCTGCGGAAAGCGGAGTGATTTTAACATTTCATCGCAGGTAATCCGCTGCCTTAGCCTGTTATTTGTATTGAACAAACAATTGTACATTTACAACAGCTAACCCGATATCTATGACCGCTGAATTTGAAGTACAGAAAAATATACGAGCCGGGGGATATACCGCCGCTGTGGTACTGGTGCTGGCCGCCATACTTTTCTTCATCCGGTGGTCGCTCCCTGTCGTGCCTCCGCCACCTATTGAAGACGGCATCGAAGTGAACCTGGGCAACAGTGATGAAGGACTGGGAGACGACCAACCCATGTCGCCCGAAAGCCCCGCCCCCGCCGAACAACCCAATTACACTCCTCCTTCCAATACTGCTTCGGCTGACGATGCACGTGATATTGAGACCGACGACAGTGAGGAAGATGCTCCTGCTGTAAAACCGCCTGCGGTAGCCAATCCCAAAGCCACCAAAATTCCTGAGAAAGAAGTAGCGGCCAAACCAAGGCCCTCCAACAATACGCCCGTTTCTAATCCGGTTCCGGCCCCACCCAAACCGAAGGCTGTTTTCAAAGGGGTATCCGGTAGTGGTACCGGCGGCAATGAAGCCGATTCTTATAAGAAAGGAGGCAACCAGGGTATTGCCGGTGGAAGCGGCGACCAGGGCCGGCCCGGCGGTGACCCCAACTCTACCAATTACGAAGGCAATGGTGGCACCGGAAAATCGGGTGTATCCATTTCCAGGGGACTCTCGGGAAGAAGGATCACCACGTTCCCTTCTTTTGAGGATGAGTTTAACCAGAATGCCAAAGTTGCTGTGGATGTCCGCGTGGATGCAGCAGGTAAAGTGATCTCGGCGGTATACCAGCCCCGTGGGTCCACTACCGCCAACAGCAACCTTAAAGCCATTGCCGTACGTAAGGCCATGCAGCTCAAATTCAATTCCGGCGGTGATGAGTCCATCGGTACCATCGTCTTCAATTTCAGGTTAAAGAACTGATGTAGATTTGTGCTGATGAATTACGCACAAACCATCGACTACCTGTTCACCCGGCTGCCCATGTTCAGCAAGCAGGGGGCCAGTGCCTACAAAAAGGACCTGCACAATATCATTGAACTGGAAGCTGCTAACGGCAACCCACACCTTTCCTTCAAAAGCATCCATGTTGCAGGTACCAACGGTAAAGGTTCCACCAGTCATATGCTGGCAGCTATCTTGCAGGAAGCCGGTTATAAAACCGGACTCTACACCTCGCCGCACCTGAAAGATTTCCGGGAAAGGATACGCGTGAACGGTGCCATGATTCCCGAAGATTATGTAGTGGCATTTACCGGAAAAATGGAGCCGCTCATGGAGGTTATTGAACCTTCCTTTTTTGAGCTTTCCGTGTCAATGGCATTCAGCTGGTTTGCAGCTATGCAGGTAGACATCGCCGTTATAGAAGTTGGACTCGGCGGCAGGCTTGACAGCACTAATATCATAACCCCGGAACTATCGGTCATCACCAATATCGGGTGGGACCATATGAATATTTTAGGCGATACCCTGCAACTGATTGCCGCGGAAAAGGCCGGCATCATCAAGGAAAAAGTGCCGGTGGTAATTGGCGAAATGCTTCCGGAAACCAGGCCTGTATTTGAACAGGTTGCCGCGGAAAAGGCAGCGCCCCTGTACGAAGCAGAAAAATGGCAGCAGGTGGTTAACTGGCAATATGAAAACCATCGTTTGTCCGTTACAGTTAAAGAGTCCGGAAGGGAGGATGCCCAGCATTATCACCTTGAACTGAGCGGTGCTTATCAGGTACGTAACCTGCGCACGGTACTGCAATCCATTCACCTGCTGCAGCAGCAGGGCTGGCAGATCAGCGAACATGCCATCCATCAGGGGCTTTCTGGCACTAAAAAACTGACCGGGCTGCTGGGCCGTTGGGATAAGATCAGTGACCACCCACCGGTGATCCTGGATGTGGGCCACAACGAAGACGGCATCCGGGCCATCCTGCAGCAGCTGGAGCTGAACACTTTCACCCACCTCCATATCGTCATTGGTATGGTGAAGGATAAGGATGTAAGCAAAGTACTCAGCTTGTTACCGGTCAAAGCCAGGTATTATTTCACGCAGGCCCGCATACCCAGGGCCCTTCCCGCGGCGCAGCTACGGGAAATGGCTGCCGGTTTCGGACTAAAAGGAACGGATTACCCCGAAGTAAACCAGGCCCTTGCCGCTGCCAGAACAGAAGCGGACGATAAAGACCTGGTATTGGTTTGCGGTTCCGTATATGTGGTAGGGGAAGTCAACCGGTAAAGGACAGGCTGCCCAGCTTCAGCAAGGCATAAAATATGCAGTTCACATGCAGGGATTGTTTGATCTGCTGTTTCAGCAACAGCTCCCGCAGCTCCTCCAGGCTGATCTCCACAATTTCGATCTCCTCATTATGGTCCAGTTGCTGGTCCTGCTGCTTCACGCCTCCCCGGGCCAGGAACAGTTCGGTATAATTGTTCAGCACGCCCGGGTTGGCGGCTACCCTTCCCAGGTGTTCGATGCTGTCAAAACGATACCCGGTCTCTTCCAGCAGCTCGCGGTTCATGCCGGTGGCATAATCTTCACCGGGGTCAATAAAGCCACCCGGGGTTTCCAGGATGACCTCCCCTATGGGATGCCGGTACTGTTTCACCATCAGCACCTTATTATCTGCCGTCAGCGCCAAAGCGGTTGCGGAAGTGGGGAGCTCCACCACGAAATATGGGTCTACGATGGTTCCGTCTTCCCGCTGGCACCGATCGCGCCTGGCAGTAAAATAAATATGGTTCGAGATATACTCGCTGCTCAGTGTTTTCCAATGCATAGGTTCCTGTTTAAATAATTCACCATCCCATCCTCTCCCGCAGCGATGTAATATGCGCCACATGATGCCTGCCGTGCCAGGCATACATCCCCAGCAAGTCCCAAAGCGAAAACTCCTTTTTATGCTCAGGATGGAAAACCGTACGGGTCTCCAGGGTTTCCCGGTCCAGCTCCCCGATACATGCTGTCCACCGCGCATGCAGGGCATGGAGCAATGTCAGGGATATATTGACCGGCAGGGATACATCCGCCAGCCTGGCCCAGGCGGCTTCGTCGTAGGGTTTGATGACGGGGTTATTCTCTGTCAGCGCCAGCTTGAAGCGGATCAACGCATTCATATGGCTATCAGCCACATGGTGCACCACCTGGTGAAGGGTCCAGCCACCCTCCCGGTAAGGGGTTTGCAATTGCGGCTCATCCAGGTTCAATATGGCGTGTTCCAGTAACTGCGGCAGGTACCGGATATCATTCAGCCAGTCCTGGTGCAGTTTCGACGTATAGGGCTGGCTGCTGAACTTGCCAATGGGGTAACGCAGGTCAGTATTTGTGCTCATAGATGGTGGTTGGGGGTACAAATCTAAGCGGGAATTGGAATAAATTCAATTAGTGGTCGGGGCACGGTCGCGTCGCGGTCGCGTTACGGTCGCGTCGCGGTCGCGTCGATCTCTACAGTAACGCATCACTAACCATCATATTAGTCCGCATCGCGGATAGCATGCCCGGTGAGGTGAATGAATACATCTTCCAGGTTTGCACTTTTCACTTCGCGGGGGCGCTCAAATCCCGATGCCACCAGCTGGTCAATGAGTTTATCGGGATGGTCGATCGCAATGATCCGACCCTCATCAATGATAGCCACCCGGTCACACAACACTTCGGCTTCATCCATATAATGGGTGGTCAGGATGACCGTGGTGCCCTTGCTGCGGATCTGTCGGATCAACTCCCAGAGGTTGCGCCTGGCTTGCGGGTCCAGCCCCGTGGTGGGTTCATCCAGGAATATGATCTTCGGTTCGTTGATCAGGGTGGTGGCAATGGAAAAACGCTGCTTCTGTCCCCCGCTGAGCTCCTTGAAAGTTGCTTTAGCCTTATCGCCCAGGTTAACGAGCCCCAGCAGGTTCCGGGTATCCACCTTCCGGTTGTAAAGCCCGGCAAACAGGTCTACCAGTTCCGAGAGGTTTAACCCGGGGTAGTAACCCGATGCCTGTAACTGGACGCCAATGATCTTTTTGATGGCCGCGGGTTCCCTATCCAGGTCATGGCCATCCACTACCACCGTGCCGCCGGTTTTTTCCCGCAGGGTTTCTATGATCTCCAGGGTGGTGGATTTGCCGGCGCCGTTGGGTCCCAGCAAGCCAAATATTTCTCCGGGGTAAACATCAAAACTGATTCCCTTAACGGCTTCCAGGTTGCCGTAGCGCTTGCGCAGCCCATTAACTCGAATGATCGGTTCCCTTTCCATGACTGCACAAGTTAAGACTAGTTAATACTTCATGGTAAATAACTGGGTATAATAAATGGTTCCCCGTGAATCGCGTGACACCCCGATACCGGTAATATTATATTTCCCCTCGATGTTCCTGCGGTGCGGGGCGCTGCGCAGCCATGCCTGCACCACCTCGCGGGCAGTATACCTGCCATAGGCAACGTTTTCGGCCGATTGGTTTACCCCGCCGAGCCGCTTGTTGATGCGGGATACCCGGGCATCGTAACCACTGTGCCCGAACGCAACTTTTTTACTGGCCATCCGCTGGCTGTGCAGGGAGGCTTCGGTTTCCACCACGGCGTTAGATACCAGCGGTTTGAGTCCCCGCGACTTCCGGTGCCGGTTAACTTCGGCCAGGATACCCGACTCCATGGATGAAAGCGAAATGCTGGAAGATGAACCACCGGCAGCCGTAGTTCGTTTAGTCGTAACCGTTCTACCCGTATTGCAGGAAAAAGCCAGGATGACAACAGTGAGAACAAAAAAGAGTTTCTTGTACGGCATAGGATACTAATTTCGATCCATAGCCCGCAAGATTTATACCAAATAATTTTTTAACCGCCAGGCCTGGAGACAAAACTACAGGCAGGATTCCAGTTCTTCCATCATACCCTTGCTACCCACAAAAAAAGGCGACCGCTGGTGCAGCTCTTCCGGCACCAGGTCCAATATGCGTCCTTCGCCATCAGTAGCTTTACCGCCGGCAACCTCCACGATGAAAGCAAATGGATTGCACTCATACAGCAGTCGCAGCTTGCCCTTGGGCTTATCTGCCATACCGGGGTACATGAAAATACCGCCCTTGATCAGGTTGCGGTGTACGTCACTGACCATACTTCCGATATAACGTTGCGTGTAAGGACCACCGTTAGAGGCATTTTTCTGCTGGCAGATATTGATGTATTTACGTACCCCCTCACTGTACTGGAAGAAATTGCCATGGTTCACGGAGTAGATCCTGCCGAACTCGGGGCATTTGATGTCCGGATGACTCAGGCAGAACTCCCCGATGGATGGATCCAGGGTGAACCCGTTCACCCCGCGCCGGGTGGCATAGACCAGCATGGTGCTGCTGCCGTAAATTACATAACCCGCCGCCACCTGGTTGATTCCCGGTTGCAGGAAATCTTCTTTGGTACAGGGTTTTCCCAGTTCACTGACACGACGGTAAACGGAAAAAATAGTGCCGATGGAAACATTCACGTCTATATTACCGCTGCCGTCCAGGGGGTCGAACAATACCACGTACTTGCTCTGGTTGCTCACTTCGTCGTCAAAGATCACGATATCATCCATCTCTTCGCTGCCGATGCCGGCGCAGCTGATTCCATGGCGCAGCACCCCCATCATTTGATTATTGGCAAATACATCCAGCTTTTTCACTTCTTCACCCTGCACATTCACACTGCCGTGATCACCGAGGATATCAACCAGCCCCGCTTTGTTCACTTCAACATTGATGCGCTTGGCCGCCAGGCCTATATCGCGCAGGAGGCTGCTCAGTTCGCCGGTTGCTTTTGGGAAATTGCGTAATTGTTGGATGGTGAATTCATCCAGGGTAAGGACCTGTCGGTTTACAATACTCATAGGTGCAATCGTTAGGTGCGCAAAGAAACAAAAATTTGGAGACTAAAGATGGTAGATTGCCAATTTGAACGCAATTTCGCGGGGTATCGGAACCAGGACCCATAAAACAGGATCAATGCGCGTATTTAAATTCGGAGGTGCCAGTGTAAGCAATATTGACCGGATCAGGCAGGTAGCAGATATCCTGCTTCGTTATCCCGGCCAGGAAATACTGGTAGTGATTTCAGCAATGGGTAAAACCACCAACGCCCTGGAAAAAGTAGCGGAAAGTTTTTATGCGGGCAGAAAAGAAGAGGCCCTGCTCTTATTCAGCCAGGTGAAAGAACAACACCTGGGAATCGCCAAATACCTGGTGGTGAAAGAGTGGCTCAAATGCGAGCAGATGCTGACCAATTTTTTCACCGAGGTGGAATGGCTGCTGCACGACCAGCCGGTACGCGATTACGATTACTATTATGACCAGATCGTTTGCATCGGCGAATTATTGTCCACCGCCGTTGTAAGCGCATTCCTGACAGAAGAAGGCATTTCTAATAAATGGATCGATGTCCGGGATGTCATGCGCACCGATGACCATTTCCGGGATGCCAATATCGAATCGGAATTCACCCGCCTGCAGGTGGAAAACCGCGTGCTTCCTTTGTTTGCTGATACCTCTATTGTCATTACCCAGGGGTTTATAGGTGCCACAGATGAAAATGAGAGCACCACGCTCGGCAGGGAAGGCAGCGATTATACCGCGGCAGTATTTGCCAATATGCTCAATGCCACGGACCAGGTGATCTGGAAAGATGTGGAAGGTGTCATGAATGCCGACCCCAAACAATTTCCCGATGCCGTGCTGATCAGCGAACTGAATTACACAGAAGTCATTGAAATGGCCTACTACGGGGCGCAGGTCATTCACCCAAAAACGATCAAACCTCTCCAAAACAAGGGGATCCCCCTGTACGTTAAATGCTTCCTGGATCCCACCCTTCCGGGAACAGTCATACACGACCAACCCCTCAGCGGACTGCCCCCCATCATTGTGGTAAAAAAAGACCAGGTATTGCTGCAATTAAGTTCCCGGGACTTTTCCTTTGTGGGTGAAAAACCGGTGGCGCAGCTCTATCACTTGTTCGGGGAATTATCGGTGAAACCCAATCTTACCCAAAACGGCGCCATCAGTTTTATTTGTTGCCTCGACGACCATCCTGAAAAGATCCAGCAGCTGGCGCTGGCCGCATCGGAGATCTTTGATGTGGCGGTGGAGAAAGGACTTCGCTTACTCACCATCCGGCATTATAAACCGGAACTGCTGCAAGCGCTTGTTGGTGAAAGCAAGGTGGTGCTGCAACAACAAACACCGGAAACCGTACAGGTATTACTGAGGGGATAGAGCACTGATGGCCGTAGCAGTGGAAACTCCCTCCACTACAATGGTCTGTTTCAGTTTCATGGGAACATCTTTCCCTTCCCGGATGGCTGGCCTCCAGTCGGGCATCCGCTCAAAGGCATCCAGCAGGTTTTCGTTAAGGAGGTCGTTGCCTCCCTTTAATATCCGGGGATTGATCACCTTACCGGAACGGTCTACGATAAACTCTACCAGCACATAGGCCGAATGTTGATCTTCGCTGAGGAAGGGAGCCAATTGCATATTGAGCTTTTTCAGGTAAGTCTGGAAAGCGGAAGCCCCTCCGGGAAACTCTGGAAGCTGGTGCACGGTGTTGGGAATTTCGCTTTCGTTGAAGGGCACTTTTTGCCGCACTTTTTTCACCACTACCGGTTGGGGCGCGGCGGCCCTCTCCGAAGAAGGTAAGGCTTTGGCCACGTCTTCATCCATCACATACTGGCCACGGTTATTCACCAGTATTACCGGGAGTTTTTTATACTTCTCGAAATAATAAAAGACCTCTTTCATGCTTTTGGCCAGAGGGGCATAATCGGAAAAATCAGCTACATACCGGTTAAGGTAATCCGTACTTTTTTTCACATTAAACCGCACAGGGAAAATATGTACAGGGATAAAATCCTGGCCCTGGTCCTTGGCATGCGCCGCCAGCACATACAGTTCTTCAATTTGAGTATCGGTAATAGGAATGCAACCGGTGGTGACGCAACTGCCATGAATATAGATAACGCCACCGGGCTGGATGGCATCACTCAGGTATTTGT
>CBFGLD010000047.1:0-17240 GCA_965649495.1 uncultured Flavihumibacter sp.
GTTTGGAGAGGTCTGCCACATTGTATTTTTCCATCAGCTTACCCGTTTCCTTATGCACTTTCTCATTAAGAGCCAGCCACCTCCTGGCGATCTCTTTGGCAAGACCGATCTGACCGCTGCGCGCCAGCGCCGTCACTGCCATCCATTGCAGGGGCGCCCAGCCATTAGGTGCATCCCATTGCTGGCCCGTTTCGAATTCACTGCTCTGCAATCCCCCATCGCGCAAGAGCTTTTCCTGCACCACAGTAGCAGCCTGCCGCGCCAGCACGCTCAGGTACCCCTGCCGCTGTGGGAAAAAGCAGAAAGGGAATAGTCCCGCCGGTGTAACGACATTGGTCATACGCTGTTTGCGGAAATTATAATCCGTATAATATTTGACCGTGTTGTTCCAGCAATATTTATCAATTGCCTGCCTGCGCTTTTCAGCCCTGGCCTCATAAAGGGCCACTCCATCATTATCCTTTGCGATTACCCGTGCCCGCGCCAGCACCAGTTCATATTGGTAAAGCAGGCTGTTAAGATCTACAGGAATAATATCAGCGGTTTCGATGGTATGCAGGTTTTTCTTATCCGCTAACCACCGGCTGCTGAAATCCCAACCGCTGGCAGCTCCGGCCCGCAGGTGCCGGTAAACGATGGCTGTATTGCGGTTGCCGCTGCGGCGGGCGGTTTCCACATCTTCCCGGTAGCTTTCCTGGCGTGGAGTGTTATTCTCATCCCAATACCGGTTCAGTACCGTACCATCCTTCAGCTTAACTACCCTGCCCTCTGCTTTCCCGGGAAAGAGTTTATCCGCTCCTTCCATCCAATAGGCATATTCTTTTTCCATGGCGGGGAGGTATTTAAGGAAAACACCATCTCCTTTTATACTGGCCAGCAATTCCACCATCATGGCAAAGAAGGGCGGCTGCGACCGGCTCAGGTAGTAGGTCCGGTTTCCATTTGGGATATGCCCGTAGGTTTGAATGAGAAAAGCAAAATTATCCACCATATCCTGGATGGTGGCCACTTCACCGCTTTCTTTAAGTCCCAGCATGGTGAAGTAAGAATCCCAGTAATAAATTTCCCGGAACCTTCCACCCGGTACCACGTAAGCATGCGGCAGGGGAATCAGCGAAGACCCTGGCACCGTTTTGTCGGCTTCCCGGTGAAGCACTTTCCAGAGTCCCCTGATATGTGTGGTGATATCCTGTGAAAGATCTGATTTATAACCTTCGGATGGAGCAGGTGGTAAGTCAAAATTTTCCCGGATGAATACATCCAGCGCAAAGCGTATGGCGGGATTGCGCTTCACTGCGAGGTAATCCTTTACAATAGCCGCCGGATCGCGCCGCGGCACGCAATCTACAAAGGTCTTTCCATCGGGAAATAAGCCCGATACCTGCACATCGGCAAAGAGTTCTCCATAAATGACATCGGGCGTTGCCTGGGATGGCTGTTGCGTTGCGGGGGATGGCTGTTGTGCTGCAGTGCTTAAGGAAAGAACCATCACAACTGGGATTACAACCTTTCGTAACATCATGTCCATGATTTTAACGTTGATGCATAACTGCTATTTAACCGTAAATGTTTTCCTGGAGGGGCCTATACCTGTAAGGGTTAGTTGTTTCCATCCGGGTGGCAATGCCGATTTCACCTGTACAATACCCCTGGGAGTGATCTCCAGCCCGCCAAAACCCATGAGCACGCTTTGCACCACGCCGCCTGCCCCGGTAGCAAAGTAAGGATTGGTTCCTCCCTTCGTTTCGGCAATCACCCGGAAGGGTGGGTTCAGGTTGGGCAGATAGGCATCCCGGAACCAATGCAGGGCTTTGGCACCATCTCCCAACCGCGCGTACAGCGTTGTGAATACGGCTTGTGTCATGGCAGGAGTGCCCTCATCCGGAACGCGCTGTTCGTAATACTCCAGGTCGCGACGGATGGCTTTGGGGTCGGTCACTTCTTTAAGTGGATAGGCCAGGAGGTTCACATCGGCCTGCTTGATACCCTCACCGTTATACGTGGCATGTTCGCGTGTTACACCATCCGGAAACTTCAGAATGGGGATATTAGCTGCCACCTGCATCCAGTCTGGGTTAGCAGTTATATTCAATATCCGTGCTGCATCGGTGGCATACTGCAGGTTGGCCCTGGCGGCTGCATTGGTAAAGGCATTGTTGTCTACATTCTCTGCCCACTCATCTGCTGCCACCACATTTTTGATATCATAACGGCCGGGACCGTTACGCTCTACTCTACTGGCCCAGAAGTCTGCCGTAGCCGACAGGATGGGCCATCCCTTTTCCTGCAGCCATTGACGGTCCTGCGTTACACAATAGTAGTTCCACGCGGCAATGGCAACACAGGCTGTGATATGGTGCTCAAAAGGACCACTGAGGGCCCAGACCGGTGTTTCTTCCACACCGCTTTCCGCACTCTCCCAGGGATACATAGCACCTTTGAAACCTTTCGAGAATGCATTGCGCCTGGCTGCTTCCAGCCGCTGGAACCGGTACTCCACCATGCTTTTAGCAATCTCCGGCTTCAATACCAGCAACGCCGGAAACATCCATAGTTCGGTATCCCAGAAGACATGCCCGTTATAGCCCAGTCCACTAAGACCCATCGGAGAGGGCGACAATGCAGTGCCTTCACGGGTAAATGAATAGAGGTGGTAAATCATACTGCGCACATCCTGCTGCGCCTGGGGATCACCATCAATCTGCACATCACTTTTCCATAATTCTTCCCAGGCCTGCCCATGGAATTTCAGGAGTCGTTCGCGCCCCTCCAGCCGTGCATAAATAGTTAGCCGCTCTGCCTCATTGAGCGGGTCATCGTGATGTGCCGATGTAATGGAAGACCCTGCTATACTAAACCGATAAACCTGTCCGGCTTTCAGCCGCCGGGAGAATTTCATCAGGTGCATGTTATTATCCCACATCTCATGTATGACCCTGGGCTCCTGGCCATGCGGCTCTTCAAATAAAAAACTGTTGGAAGCGCAAAGCAGGAGTTTGCCGGTTGGACTCTTTGCCGATGAAGTGAGCAGGCTCAACACTACATGAGGTCGGTCGATCTCATTATAATAATTCTGCACATCACGCAAAGCATCAGGCGCATCCATAACGCTGGCTGCACTGAGGTTGATGTCTGCTTTTGGAGTAATACTAACGTCCATGAGCACGGTAAAGGGTAACTGCCGGAGGGCGTAGTAACTATAGGTGATGGCCGCTTTTCCGGTTTCAAACGAAGCATGGAAGGCAGCATTTTTCATATCCAGCCACTGCCTGAAATTAGTTACGGACCCCGCCTGTACCCTTTGACCGTCCAGGTCCATAGTCATGTTCAGCAGGTTAAAGCTTCGCAGGAAATTGCTGACCCGGCCACGGCCATACTGGTCGTAGGCTCCGGCCAACACAACATCTTTCACTTTAAACGGTTCAGGGGCTGAAACGATTCCGATCATGCCGTTCGCAACCGTGATCCCATAATATTTCGAGGGATCAATCTCATCCGCCCTGATCACCCAGGGATCAGCTTGCTGGGCGTGAAGCGACAATGGCAGGAAACCTGAAAGAAAGATTATGAACAGCAGTAATGTTAGTGAACGCATAAGCGGTACTTTTGATCAGTAGGTATCCTAAATTTACCAACAGATATTCAAGTAATCCGTGATTTATGAGAAAAGAAAGAAAGTTAATATCAGTTATGATGCTGGGCATTCTCAGCATCCTGCTATTACTTTCTGTAACCATTCCCATCACCTTTACCACCGTGGCACATGTTCCCTATTCCATGGATAAGACCATGGAACAACTGACTACGGCCGACCAGCTTTCAAAATGGTTCCTTCCCTTTGCCAACCTGAACGGATCCCGATACACCAAATCACAGCAACCATCCGCACATCTGAAAGCCAGCCAGCATGAACTCAGGGTCATCTCTGCCCGCCCGGATGTAGCCATACTGTCCTTCCGCCATGAGCAGGAGCAAAAGAGATATCGTTTCCAGGTTAACCCCGGAAAGAAAAACAGCCGTAATGCTACCGTAAGTATAACGCTCATCAATACTGCCTGGGAAAGATTCTTTGATCAGCAGGAAGTTGACAAAGAAGTAATACAAAGCCTCCGTAACCTGCAGGAATTCACGAACAGCACTAAACGCTTTTACGGCTTTGAGATCAGACGGGATAAACTAACCGACAGTACGCTTTTATTCATAACAAGGTCCGTTACCCCTGAACAAAAATCGCAGGCAACGAGGCAATTGTTTGACTCCCTGACCCAGTATGTTCAGAAAAAAAAGATCGCCTATAACGGTAAGAGGATCTTCTTCAGTCAACTGATGCATCCTGGAGAGCTACAAATATTTGCGGGACTTTCGGTGAACAGTAATTTTGTGCCTTCACCTGCTGATGGCATAAGTAAAAGGACCCTGCCTGCCGGCAAAGACATGCTGGTAGCCAACTTTAAAGGTCCGTACCGGGAGGTGGAAAATGTTTACAAAGCGCTGGAACAATACAGAAGGGATCATGCCCTGGTGAGCGCAGGCATGCCCTTTGAGGACTTTCAGACCGCGGGATACGGTTTTGGACCTGAGGATGTGGTAGAGCTCAAAGTATGTAATCCAATCAACTGACATTGAATGAAGCAGCATAAGGTCGTCCTCCTTGTTATCGTACTGGCAGTAATCCTGTTTTCAACATTATTCCTTTTCCGGTTTACCCATACCAGGAAAGTGATGCTTCCGCTTAAGACCGACCGCTTAATGGAACTCCTTATTCATCCCACCCATTACCACCGCTGGATGAATAAACAGCTCCTGGAATGGTATAAGCAAGGCAGTTTGGATATATCCACCAAAGGCACCGCAGCATGCCTGTATCGCATCACCCGCAACGACCGGCACAACATCTTTCTCTATACCGCCGTTCCAGGAAAAAAGAATGAAGCCCAGACCGACCTGGCGCTTTCTTTCAAGGTCACTGCCTGGCAGTTACTGACAGGGTGGAATGAAGAGCAGCATGCTTTTGATAAAAGTTTTACCCGGCTGGAAGAACTGGTTAAGAGTCCACTGCTTTTATATGGGTATGACATACATCCGGATAAAGTGGTGGACAGCACCTTTATTTACCATGCGGTCACCACCTCGTATTCCAATCGCAAAGCGGTGATGCAGCGGCTTTTTGAAACCCTCATCGCCTACGCTAAAGAGCGCAATGCCGGCTATACCGGAACCCGCATATTTCATTTCACGCGGGAAGGATCCGATTCGATCCGCCTGTACGGCAGCATCGGTATCCTGCGGCCCGACTCCATTGCCATCACCAGTCCCTACCCGTTAAAAAGAATGCCCTATGGAAAAAACCTGCTGGCAGCGCCTTTTGAAGGCCCCTATATGCGTGTGGAGCAGGTTTACCGCGCCATGGAACGGTACAAATCCGATAAAAACATGGTGAGCATGGCCATTCCCTACCATAAGCTGACCGGTCCGGAATTATCTTTAGGCGATTCTACCGTCACCCGGCTGGAAGTTTACTACCCGGTTTATTGATTCCATTTCCCCAGTTGGTACAGACGCAGGCTGTCGTTATTCCGGGCAACGGCCAGTTGTTGCTCACCCCCTACTTTGATCCATTGCATGTTCCGAACCTGGCCCTTCAGCACTTTTGGATGGAAAGGCTCCGCCAAAAACCGGCCCTTTCCCTTATTCAACAGCAGGCTGCCATAGTCTGCATCGTAGCGTCCCATCTCAATATTGGATCCATAAAAATTTCCTGCAGTGACCAGGTCGGCCAATCCGTCCCGGTTCATGTCTCCCACCACCGCGGAACGGCAGGGTGCCCATTGCAATGCATCCGGCATACTTTCTGCCCGGAAGCGCCCCGCACCTTCGTTTATATAAAGGGTCGTGGCAAAATGGGTGGCCGTATGAACCGTGGCCGATTTTATTTTTTCCTCACCAAAAAGGTCCTCCAGGCTGGCACCGGCAAACTGTTCGGCATAGAGGAATTTTTTCTTTAGCACCGGAATCTGCTTTTCCAGTTCAAACTTATTGGCAAAGGGTCTTTCCTTGCCCTCATGGTAATAGGTCAGCACCGTTTCTTTCCTTCCATTGCCATCAAAATCCTGGTACAATAACCGCACCGGCTCCCGGGTGCTTGCTTTCAGCCGGCTGTTCAGTCCCAGGTTACCTGCCAGTACATCCAGGTCGCCGTCGCCGTCTGCATCAAAAGGAAGCACCATGTTCCACCAGCCTCTTTCCGGTGCCAGCTCTTTCTTCACAAAATTTCCTTGTTTATTTTCAAAGAGGGTGATCATCCCCCACTCCAGGGAAAGGAGGAGATCGTCGTCTTGATCCTGGTCAAGGTCTGTCCAGCAGGCATCCGTAACGAATCCTGGCATTTGGAGATCGGGTGCTATACGGGAAGTTACCTCCTCAAAGCCGCCATTTCTGTTGTTGAGTAAAAGATAAGAATGGGGAAGCGCTCCATATTCAAAGGAAACGGCACGGCCGCCAATGAACAGGTCCGCGTAGCCATCACCGTTAATATCGGAAGGCCTGACTACCGCGGCAGTCAGAAAGATATTCCTGAAAGCCCCGGCTGATTTCTTAAGGCCACCCTTCCCATCGTTCAGGTACAAGCGTGGCGATAGCATGGTATCTTTCCCATAAAATTCATTACCTCCACTCACTACCACCAGGTCCTGCCTGCCATCGGCGTTACAATCGGCCCAGCACGCGCTGATGTCTTCATAGGCGCTGTCTGCCACCAGTGCCTCCTGGTACGACAAACGAAATCGGCCATCCGCCTGCTGCAGGTACAAGGCTGGTTTCTGGTTCCTGGCATTACCAATAAAAAGGTCTTCGAGCCCATCTCCATTCATATCACCAACGGCGAGGGCCGGACCTTCGGTGGATAACATATTCGGCGCCAGCGGTTCCCGGTTAAAGTCTACATATGGATTCTCCACATGCCGGAAACCGATCCCGGTTTCCGGTCCGCGCGCAATCAATTCCGGCGTCCGGAATGCGCGCCGCTCCCATAAAACATCATAGTTGAACCTGCGGAGTCCGGGTACCCACTGGAACACTTGCCGCCGGCCACCATTCATGGGATCAAAGGACTGGCAGGTTCCATCGGGCCATATCAGCAAAGCGGAATCCGGCTTTTCCCTGCCGGCTGAAACCTGTAAAGGTATTTCCATCGAAGAAAGAAAACCCCGCACGGGCCACTTTTCCGCTGTCATTACCTTGTCGCCAGCAAACAGCATGACCCTGGCGCCCATACCCTGCAGGTTACCCGGCGGACCTTTTAACAGAAGCTGCCAGCTTTTGTTGGAGCTGTCTTTCCTCGTATTGTGGTAGACCGTTGCAGGCGCATCAATATTGTTGACAACGATATCCAGATACCCGTCATTATCAAGATCCGCATATACCGCTCCGTTAGAGAAGCCAGGCAGCTCCCCCTCCACTTCTTTTTCCGAATCCCGGAACCTTAATTGGTGGTCGTTGATGAAAAATTTATTCTTCAATCTTATCTGGGGGAATTTATCAATTATGGCCATATCCTTTTCCCCCATTTCACCTGCACCGATCTTTTGTTGGATCGCATCATTTGAAACATAGTTCACGTAATCGATATCATTGAGGCGCTTCGGTATGCCGTTGGATATAAAAAGATCCTTGTACCCATCATTGTCCATATCGAACCATAGGGGAGCCCAGGACCAGTCCGTTGCATGAACACCGCTGTAGAGGCCTATTTCACTGAATTGTCCGTTTCCCCTGTTGTACTGCAGGCTGTTCCTGGTAAACTGGTACTGGTAACCGTAGCGGATCTTCATCTGCGCCACATTGTACTCATCCTCTCCCAGGCTTCGCTTCAGGATATTATAGTCGGAAGGCAGCATATCCATGGTAATGATCTCCGGTAATGCATCATTGTTGATATCGGCGATATCAACACCCATTGAAAATTGGGAAGTATGCATCATGGCATCCCCGGATTTCTCTATGAATCCTCCTTTACCATCATTGACATACAGGTAATCGTTTTCATGAAAATCATTACCGATATAGAGGTCCGGATACCCATCCAGGTTGATATCAGTGACCACTATCCCTAATCCATAACCGATGGAGGAACTGTTGATGGCTATCTCCCTGGTTACATCGCGGTAATTGCCCGACTCATTCCGGTAAAAGCGGTCACCGGATAATGAGTCATAGGTACCGGTAAATACTTTCCTTTCTCCAAAACTTCCGTTATGGTGCAGGGAATGATTCATGAGATACATGTCAAGGTCACCATCAAGGTCCTGGTCAAAAAAGGCGGCCTGGGTACTGAAGCCGGAGAAATCCAGTCCATAACGGGCGGCACTATCCGCAAACTGCGGCACCCCGTTCCGGTTTCCATTATTGATGAGCAACTGGTTCCTGTGGCGCAGCGGGCCAAAGGAACCTACCCTGCACACATAGATATCCAGGCGGGCGTCGTTATTGATATCCACCACCGATACCCCGGTAGACCAGCCCCCATCACTAATGATACCCGCCTCGGCAGTAATATCACGAAAACGTAATTCACCCTCGTTCAGGTAAAGGGTATTGGCCACCTGGTTACCGGCAAAGAACAAATCGATTCTTCCATCCTGGTTGAAATCGCCCGCGCCCAATCCCGCTCCATTATAAAAATACATGTAGTTGAACATGTTGAGCTCAGGACTTGCTTTGAGGGTATTCGAAAAGGTGATGCCGGTTTCCTGCTCTGGCAATACCCGAAAGCCCACTTCAACAGCTTTCTTCCGCCCGCAGGAAAACACCACAGAAAGCAATACCGCCCCTATGAAATATGTTTTGATCACAGCCCTCATTGGTTTCCTTTTTGGGTAGCCCCCTGGTATTGCACCAATACGGGCTTATCATTATTTCGCAGGAATAATAGTGCTCTTTTATTTCCAAAGGTTATTGGCAGCAGCTGGCGCACTACGCCGGGCAGGTCCAGTCCGGAAACAGCAGGAAGGATCCAGCGGAAATTTCCTTTCCCCTCATTCAGCAGCACCTGGCCGTAGCTGGCATCCAGCCTGCCGAATTGCGGTTGCAGGTAAATATTATTACCACCCATAATGATATCTGTTAAGCCGTCTGCGTTGATGTCCTGGCAGGCGATCGCGTTCACCGGTGCCAGCTGTACCTGCCAGGGCAGTTCCTTCCAGGTAAATTTTCCATTGCCATCGTTGATGGCGATAACGGTGGAATTATAATTGTACAGGCGGGTCATAGCTTTTTCCATGTCTTCTTCCTGGAACAGGTCCTGGATACTCCGGGTAGCATATTGTTCATGCCGCAGGTTCTGCTTTTTTAGCGAGGGTATCTGGTCTGTCAATTCCCTTTTCAGGAATACCGGCATATCCTTACCCTCCACGGTTCGGGTAAACACCTTATCGGTATTCCCGTTGGCATCAAAGTCGTGTACCCACAACTTTACCGGCCTGGAACTGTCCGGGGCGAGGTAAAAATTACTGCCGTAATTACCCAACACCAGGTCCAGGTCGCCATCCTGGTCCAGGTCAGATGCCTCGAGGCACTGCCACCAGCCATTGCGTTTTTCCATGCCTGTTACCTGCTGCTCCAGCTTGTTGTTACGAATGGCATATACGGCCGGTGTCATCCATTCTCCCACCAGTACCAGTTCTGCCCTGCCATCCTGGTCAAGGTCCAGCCATTCCGCATCGGTAAGCATGCCGGGTGTGGACAATTCACTATTCCAGTCTTTAATCCGGTCCGTGAACCGGCCCTGCCCATCATTGATATAGAGAAACGATGCGGCAGCTATTCCATACTGGTAGGGAACGGAGCGGCCACCCACAAAAAGATCCATATCGCCATCCAGGTCCACATCATAAGGCGCCGCAACGGCTATATTGGAATAGTTGTTTCCAAACTCCGTCAGCGATAGCTGAAAATTCCCCTTACCATCATTGATATATAACCGATGCTGTAACTCTTTACTGTTTGGGGGACGGTTATTTCCGCCCGCGCCGATGAACAAATCCGGGTCTCCATCGCCGTCCGCATCAAAAAAGCAGGCTGCGGTCTCCTCCACCGCCAGGAATGCCTCCACACCCCTGATGGCACGAACGCTGTAACCGCCAGTCCCCTGGAGATATAACTGGCCTGCCTGTCCGCTGGCACCGCAGATATAGATATCCTGCCGGCCATCGCCATTGACATCAGCGGTTGCTCCGCGTGGCCCCTCACGGGAAAGCATAACCGGGATATTCCTTTCATTATAAAAATCAATAAAATCATCTTCCTCATGCTTCTGGAACACCGGTTGATCGATCACCTGTAGCAGGGGCTGCCCGGTCCTGTTGTACGACAACAGCGCTTGTGCCTTTCCATCCTTAATCACTTCGTGCAGGGTATTGACTTTTGGATTCACCAACAGGCTTCTTTTCCTGTCAGGCCAGGTTATAACGGCAGAGTCGGGGAGGGATTTGCCGGTACCAAAAGTGATCTTATATTCCACGGAAGACTGGAATCCGCGGGTAGGGATCAGTTCACGGGAAAGCACCTGCCCGTTCATATACAACTGAATCTTACTGCCGATGGCATAACGGTTAAGGCTATCGCCCTTCAGCGAAAAAGCAATATAATTATGCTGGTTCTGCTGCCGGCTGTTATTCCGGAACAGGAAGGATTCCTGGTTTACATTATTGACCACCAGGTCCAGGTCGCCGTCATTATCCAGGTCGCCGTATGCGGCCCCGTTGGAGAAGGAAGGGATATCCAGTCCCCATTCCCCTGCCTTATCCGAAAAGCGAAGCTTCCCGTCATTATGAAACATTTTATTGGGTATGGGCCGTGAAGGCATTTTTCCAATGATGCCCTCAATATCTTCTTTCTGCCCGGTGAGCACCATTTTTTGTATGATGTCATTGGCAAAAAAATCGATAAAATCCTGGTCGGTCACGTCATTATAAATACCATTGCAAACATACAGATCGGTCCATCCGTCGTTGTCCGCATCAAAAAGCAATCCGCCCCAGCTCCAGTCCGAGGCGGCCACCCCGCTGTAATAGGCTGTCTCCACGAACTTGCCGTTCTGGTTATTAACCTGGAGCGTATTCTGCATGAACTGGTTATAAAAACCGGAGCGCTCTTTCAGTTTTTGAACGTCGATGTGTTCAAAGGCGGTAGTTGTTTTCAGCCGGGTCTCATCGTCCGGCAGCATTTCAGTTACAAAAATATCGGGATAACCATCGTTGTTGATGTCTGCCATATCCGCACCCATAGAGGAATGGCTGATATGCTGCATATAGCTTTCCAGCTCCTCGGAAAAAGTGCCGTCCTGTTTATTGATATACAAGTAATCCCTTTCAAAGAAATCATTGGAAACATAAATGTCGGGATAAGCATCGCCATTGACGTCTCCCACGGTCACACCTAATCCGAAACTGATCAGGCTGCCGTAGATACCTGCGGCTTCGCTAACATCCACGAATTTACCGTTATCATTTCTTAACAGGTAGGATCCGCCGCCTTTCAGGAAATCGGCAACCGGCCAATCTTTGGCGCGCAGCTCCCGCTTATTGGAATAGTTCAGCGTATTGACCGGTATAAAACTATTATTGAGGATATAACAATCCAGGTCGCCGTCAAGGTCGTAATCAAAAAATGCCGCGTGGGTGGTATAACCATCGTTCGCCAGGCCGTATTCCCGGGCCGCTTCCCGGAAGTTGCCATCCTGCTGGTTGATGAAGAGGGCATTCTCCTGCCGCATACCGCGCTGGTATCCTGCGTTGCATACATAGATATCCAGCCACCCGTCGTTGTTGATATCTACCATCACCACACCGGTACTCCACTTATCCTTTTCCGTTATACCGGCTTTTTCAGAAATGTCTTCAAACTGCCAGTTTCCCTTGTTCAGGTAAAGCTTATTACTTCCCATATTGGCGGTGAAAAAAACATCCTGCAGGCCATCATTATTGATATCCCCAATGGCACAACCGCCTCCATTGTAGAAATTGCGGTAACTGAATATGTTGAAATCGGTGGTATTGTTCACCGTATTGGTGAAATTGATTCCGGATCCTTCCACCCGTTCAAAAAGTTGCTCTGCTTTTTTTTCCTGTTTGCAGGATACCAGGAAAAGCACTGTCATCAATGTACACCAGGTAAGTCGCATAGAGTTGTCAATCTACAAATAAAAAGAGGTCATCTGTTACAATGACCTCTTTAATTTTATCAGGTAACCGTTATCAGAAACCGGGGTTCTGCTGCAGGTTGGGGTTAACTGCGAGCTGTTCGTTCGGAATGGCGAACAACAGGTATTTGGGGTCACTGGCGGGTTTCTCCTGCCAGGCATCCAGGAACTTACCGAAACGAACGAGGTCGTTACGACGCCATCCTTCCCAATAGAGTTCACGTCCTCTTTCATCCAGCAGGTTATCCAGCGTGAGAGTGGTAAAGTCTTCCACGCCGCGCAGTGCGCGGATCTCGTTTACGATTTCACGGGCATCGCCTTCGTTACCGGAACGAAGCAGGGCTTCGGCTTTCATCAGCAATACATCCGCATATCGGAAGATCACATACTCGTTATCAGACTGGTCACCGCTTACGTAATCAATGGGATATTTCACTACCCTGATACCAGTGATCTCCAGGTCATTACCGGTTTCGGTGAGTTTCACCTCACGTGTGAATGCCAGGGGATTGCCTTTACGGTCTTCCAGGGCTTCGTTAGCTGCGTTGAATTGCTGGCCTTCCAGGAATCCCACTTTTACGCCACCAACACTGGTGATGCCGGGATAACTCTGGACCAGGCGCTTGTCGTCCTCGTCAAACTTGTCGTAGAAATCAGACAAGGTGGCAAAACCGTTCCAGCCACTGGGGTTCTGGTTGTAGTGTAACTGGGCAAACCAGCGGGAGCGAACGTTACCACCTCTTACACCCGGTGTATTTTCCAGGGCATAGATGATCTCCTTGGAGATGGCGCTGTTGTTGGGCGCGAAGTTTTCAAAATAATTCGCCTGGAGGCTGTACTTGGGATCAGTGGAAGCGATGATCTCATCTGCCAGGGCAATTACTTTGGCCATATCGGCATTGTCAAAATCACCGGTTGCAGGCATTTTGCTTCTGTCCTTATATACCGCTTTATTCAGGTACACTTTCATCATCAGCGCTTTGGCCGCATTCTGGTTAGCCTTGATCATGGGACCCTTGGGCAGCGCGGAGATTGCAGCTTCCAGCTCGGAAATGATGAAGTTAGCCGCATCATCCCCTTTTTTGGTTTCCGGCAGGATGGTGAGATCCTCGAAGTTATCTCCCTCGCGGAAAGGTACCTGGTCCCATCCGTCCAGCGTACAGAACATAGAGAGGGCGCGGATAAACCGGGCCTCCGCTTTCTGCTGGGCGCTGGCGGAAGCCAATGCCATTACGTTGGTGGAAAAATACTGGGCCTGCTGCAGTTCGCGGTAGGTATCCCTGAGGAAACCATGGTCCGCATTCCAGTTATGACTGTGCAGTACCCGCCATACACCATTATCATCCCAGTCGCCACCGCGGGTGGGACCGATCACGGCATCGCCGGTATGCTCCTGGGCGGCCCAGAAACGACTCTGGTCCTGGAAGGGGTTGTTCAGGGCGTTGTAAGCACCCTGCAGGATCGATTGCGGATCAATCTCATCTTCCGCCACAGCACTCAGGCTGTCATCAAATTCCTCATCCAGCTTGGTACAGGAAAAGAACAGCGAAGAGGAAATGGTGGTCAAAAGCAATATATTTCTCAGTTTCATTTTGTAATCGTTTTTCCGTTATAAAGAAAAGTTTACACCCAGCATAACCGTACGCGCTGATGGGAACGGCGTATACTCGATACCGAAAGATGGAACACCATCAATGGATTTATCCGTATTCACTTCAGGGTCAAATCCGCTGTAGTTGGTGAACAGCAGCAGGTTTTGTCCGGTGAGTGAAATATTCACATTCCTGAAGACATTTCCAATTTTACCCAGGCTGTAATTCAGGGTAGCGTTGGCCAGCTTCATATAATCACCTTTTTCCAGGTAACGGGTAGAGGCAGCAACGGGGTTGCTCTGGCTTTCCAGTATAGAACTGCTTACCAGGTCTTTTGCTACGTTCCGCGTACCGAGGTTGCCGATGGGCAGTACGGTATTGGCGGTATTATTATAGATCAGATGACCGTAGGCTCCGTTAAAGTTCAATCCGAGGCTCCACTTCTTCCAGGTTACATCGGTACTGATACCCAGGATGAAATCGGGGTTGGGATTACCGGCATAATACTGGTTACCATCCTTACCATAACTACTTTGGCCGGTAGTGGGATTGATACCCTGGTAATCACGCAGGTAAAACACGTTCAGGGGCTGGCCATCTACCAATCGCTGGATCGTGGTACCGGAGATACCCTGGCCATGCAGGCCACCGGTCTCAATGATCTGCCCGCCAAAATTGGTCAGCTCGTTCTTTTGGAAAGTGGCTACCACACCCAGGTTCCAGTTAAGGTCCTGCTGGCGGATCAGGGCGCCGTTCAGGGCTATTTCCACTCCCTTGTTGATGATATTACCCGGCAGGTTCACCCAATATTTACCGGCGGGACCAGGCTGCGCAATGAACTGCTCAAACAGGAAGTCTTCCGTATCCTTATTGAAGTAGTCGATGCTACCGTATACTCTTTCATTAAAGAGACCGAAATCCAAACCAACACCGGTAGTAACCGAAGTTTCCCATTTCAGGTTGGTATTACCGAAATTGGTCCGCTGGGCAGTACCCGGCGCAGTGAAACGGTAACGGGTCAGGGAAGCCCCGGCAGGGAATTCCTGGTTACCGGTGATACCCCAGCTGGCCCTGAGTTTCAGGTTGCTGAACGTTTCACTGCCTTTCATGAATTCTTCATTGGCAATATTCCAGGCTGCACCAAAGGCAGGGAAATATCCATATTTATTGTCCTCACCAAACTTGCTGGATCCATCCACGCGGAAGGTACCGGTCAGGATGTAGCGATCCATGATATTGAAATTGGCGCGGGCAAAGAAAGACTGCAACTCAGAGGTGGGATCAGCAAAAGAACCGATGTTCCTGCTGGCATTGGTGGAATACTGCAGGTAGTCGTAGTAATTCAATCCAAACTCATCAAAATCCTGGGCATTCATGAAATTACCCCTGTTCTGGAATTTCATGTATTCGTGACCGATCACCGCATTCAGGCGGAGGTTATCGGTGATGTCCTTGTTATAACTCAGGGTATTAGTAAACTGGGTGGTCAGCAGCTGGTTGCTGGTTGCCGCAGCAATACCTCGGTCGGTAACGTTCTGGATATTAATCCAGTTTTTGATCTCACCATTACGGGTACCACTGGCATAACGCACACTGAACAACATGCGGTATTCCAGGTCACTGTTAAAGCGATAGAAGGGTGATATGCTTCCCAACACATTGGTGAGGTTAGACAGATCGTTGTAAGCTTCTGACATGGCCAGGGGATTCACGGTAGTGGATCCCAATTCTATGAACAGCGAACCATCGGGGTTACGCAGGGAACGGGTGGGGTTCCACTGGAGTGCCTGTCCTACCAGGCTTCCCTGGAAACCGGCATCATTGGTGATGGGCGCAATATTTTCTACGTTGTGCGAAGTCAGGAGGTTGATATCCAGACCCAGCTTTTTACTTTCCAGGAACTTGAAACCGGCGGAAAGGTTGCCGGAATACTTGCGGAACCTGGATTTGCGAATGATACCTTCCTGGTCGAGGTAACCAATGGAAACGCGGTAACGGCCGCGATCGTTACCACCTGCGATCGACATGTTATAATTTTCGGTGATGGCGGTTTGTGTGATGGCATCCATCGCATCTACATTATCGCCGAAATCACCCTGGTCCAATTCGTATTTGTCCAGCGCTGCACGGTATTCATTACCGTCCATAACATCCAGCTTTTTCAGCAGGTTGCTGAAACCCACGGAAGTATTAAACGTTACGCTGGGGTCACCGCTCTGTCCGCGCTTGGTGGTGATCAGCACCACACCGTTGGAACCGCGGGATCCATAAATGGCAGCGGCAGAGGCGTCCTTCAATACATCCATAGATGCAATATCATTGGGGTTGATGAAGTTCAGCGGGTTGGCACCGGGAGTATTACCCAGCGATCCGATACCACCACCGCGGGCATTCCCGTTATCAAGGGGCACCCCATCTACCACATACAGGGGAGTGTTACCGGCACGTACAGAAGCGTTACCCCTGATACGTACGGTGGTAGCACCACCCGGCTGGCCACTGTTATTCAATACCTGAACACCAGCTACCTTACCCTGGATGAGCTGGTCCGGTGCGGCCATCACACCCTTGTTAAAATCCTTCTCCTTTACCGAAGCAACCGCGCCGGTCAGGTCCTTTTTACGCGCGGTGCCATATCCAACCACCACCACTTCACTGAGGGCGGCATCGGATGAAATCAGGGACACCTCCACTTCACTCTTGTTGGAGATATCAATTTCCTGTGTTGTGTAACCTACTGAGGTAACCACCAGCCGGGTTGCACTGGCGGGTACACCGGGAAGACTGAATGTGCCATCCGTTCCTGTAGAAGTTCCCCTCGTGGAGCCCTTCACAGTAACCGTGGCTCCTACCAGGGGAGACCCGTCTTTTGAGTCAGTGATTTTTCCGGTAATCGTGCGTTCCTGCGCCTGGATGGCGGAGCCAAGAAACAGCATAAGCAAGAGGACAGAAAACCCCCTTACCCAACGTGGCATTGCAGCAATCATAATTTTGGTTTTGATTTTGGTTTTGGTAACAGTTATGAAAGTCGTTTAAAAGCAGTTTTAAGGCAGTAAATCATGGGATAACGCTGCATTGTAACACTATTTCCTCCTCCCCGGTTTACTGACAGGCAATCGAAATGGCATATTTTTCTAGCACTTTATTAACCTTTACAGATAATGCATTTCAATCGTTTGCTGTGTACAAATTACACATATTTGACAAATTACAAAATTAATTGTGCCCGGCGGCTCATTAAAAAACCATGTCAAGCGATTGAATATCAATCCATCTAAGATTTCAAAGCGCCCCACCCCATTCAACAGAACAGCCAAAAACCTGGCTCTGGACCCTGCCCCGGGGAGGGTACCCCGAAGCCCCGGAAAAGTTGCCCGCAGCCCCGGGCAGTCCGTATTACCCGCCCGCATGCCGGAAAATGGGTCCTTAGTCGTAAAATGACCTCTCATCCG
>CBFGLD010000048.1:0-17121 GCA_965649495.1 uncultured Flavihumibacter sp.
TTAACGTGGGGCTTTTCCCTCTTAAAGGTCTCTTTTGCCATTTTATTTGTTTTTATGTTGTGGTTTAAAACTTTTGGTCCCTGCGGACCGCTCTATATTAATATGCGCCTGTAAAGATACCGATATCCATATCCTGACCGGACACATTTCAACACATTTTTAAAAGAACAGCCGGAAGATAACTGGACCCACTCCTGGGGCCGGTATCACCCGGTAACGACTCATTTGAGCCGTTGATGAGAATTGAACTCACGACCTCTTCCTTACCAAGGAAGTGCTCTACCACTGAGCTACAACGGCGAAGAGGTAAAATCAGAGCGGAAGACGAGTCTCGAACTCGCAACCTATAGCTTGGAAGGCTATCGCTCTACCAATTGAGCTACTTCCGCTTTTTGCCACCTGAGCAGCTGTGTTCACACACATCCCCTCATTGTGGTCTCTTCCAGGTGGGCAGGAGAGGATTCGAACCTCTGAAGTCGAAAGACAGCGGATTTACAGTCCGCCCCATTTGGCCGCTCTGGAACCTGCCCGATTATTACAAGAGCCACTTGTCGGAATCGAACCAACGACCTACTGATTACAAATCAGTTGCTCTACCAGCTGAGCTAAAGTGGCGATTGAATCGTGTTAAAGAACTACCCCTTTTTTCTTTCGGGATGGCAAAGGTAACAGAATTATAGAAATACAGAAATTTTGGGAAGTTTTTTTTTAAAGAATCGGTCCGCCTTTTTATCCGGTTGAATACAGCCCAAAAAAAAAGACCTCAAAAGAGGTCTTGAATAGATTTTTATTATGCAATCTGCTTTTCTTTTTTTCTTTTTATTTGGTTTACAATTGAGTCCAGCGCGCTGTCAAATGACTCCTCAAATGATTTGGAACTGGCCTTAACGAAAAAATCATGTCGGGGTACGTGTACTCTGATCTCCGCAATCTTGTCTTTAATCTGATGCACTACATTGTCTAGTTTCAAAAAAACATCCACTTTGATGATCCGGTCATGAAAGGTGGTAAGCTTGGAAAGCCGATTGGTTACATACTCAACCAGCTTTACATCCGCATCAAAGTGAACAGTCTGAATGTTAACGTTCATAGCAATCACGTTTTATCTGTGAACAATAAATAAAGAACTTTTGGAGCAAGACAGCTTTCCATAGGTTGAACCCTGCCTTGCAATGAAATTAATGAATACAGCGCCATTTTCCAAGAAAGCAGCTCATTATTTTTGATTTTTACCAGTTCTTTATAAACATTGTTTTTTATTGACTATCAACCCTTTGGATGGGATTTCCTGTGCACTTCCAATAGCTTACTGATAGTGGTATGAGTATACACCTGTGTGGCAGCAAGGCTGGAATGCCCCAATAACTCTTTTACCGCGTTCAACTGTGCCCCGTTATTTAATAAATGCGTTGCAAAACTGTGCCTGAGTATATGCGGACTTCGTTTGCTGAGGGTGGTGAAGTCACGGAGAAAATCTTTTACCACCCGATATACATACTGACCATAAAGGGGTTTACCCTTCTCTGTCAGTAAAAGATGCTCCTGGTCAAACCTTTCCCATTGACCCGATTTTAAATCCTCGTATTTCCTGATTTTCTCCAACAAATCCTCCCCAACCGGAATGACCCTTTCTTTATTTCCTTTTCCCAGCACCCGAATATTTCGGCCATAAAAATTTACCTGGCTGGTGCGGAGGCCGGTTAGTTCACTACGACGCATTCCTGTCTGGTAAAAAAGCATCAATAATAATTCCGTGGTCAATCCTTTCCACCCATCCCCAAAATCGCTCCTGGAAAACAACGCCTCCGCCTGGGTTTCCTCCACATACACAGGTAATTTTTTCCCGGCTTTGGGTGCACCGATATTAGCCACGGGCGACACCTTGATGAGTCCCCTGCGTAAAAGGTATTTATAAAAGGATCGAAGGGATGATAATTTGCGGTTGATACTCCTGGCGGAAAGTTGGCCCCTGCCTTCTTTTAAAGAGGATAGCCAGGTACGGATAATGGTGGAACTTGCCAGCATCAGCGTTTCCAGCTCGTACTCCAGCAAAAGGAACTCCCCGAAAGCGTTGAGATCGTCCTGGTAAGCACGGATGGTATGATCCGAATAACGCTTTTCGAAACGCAGGAACTGGAGGAAATCAAGCAGGATGGGATCTTCAGGGATATGCATACAAAGGCGATACCAGCAAAACTAAGGCTTTGCTGGTATCGCTTCACACTATAATCAATTTATCTATTAAATTTCGATCTTACCGCTGGAGATCTGCTGCTTATAAACAGCCTTCAACACCTGCGCCCGACGTTTGATCGATGGCTTGGTGAATGACTGACGCTCCCGCAGTTGCAACAAAACTTTAGCCTTCTCAAACTTTTTCTTGTACTTCTTCAGGGCTTTGTCAATGTTTTCGCAATCTTTTGAATCGATGATCAGCATGGTAATATACCTCCTTTGGTAATTTTTTGGACGGCAAAGATAAGAATTTTCATATTCCGTCCAAATCAATTACCAGAAATTCTCCTTTCAATTATCTTGCAGGTATGTTTACCGGTATAATTGAATCCATGGCCACCGTGGCTGACCATTCCATAGAGGGAACCAACCACCTTTTCTGGCTGGAATCCCCCCTTTCGGCTGAACTGCGCATCGACCAGAGTGTCTCCCACAACGGGGTCTGCCTGACGGTGGACGATCTGAAGCCCGGCATGCACCGCGTCACCGCCATCGCTGAAACACTCACCAAAACAAACCTGGGGAAGCTTCGTAAAGGCCAGTCGGTAAACCTGGAGCGTTGTATGCAGCTCAATGGGCGGCTGGATGGTCATATCGTGCAGGGGCATGTGGATGCCACCGGTACTATTGCTTCCCTGTCAAACCAGGACGGCAGTTGGTTGTTCACCCTCTCCTATCCAGAACAATTCGCCCCTCTACTAATAGAAAAGGGCTCGATCTGCCTGAACGGCATCAGCCTGACCGTTTTTAATGTAGGTATCTCCCAGTTCAGTGTTGCCATTATCCCGTATACCTATACCCATACCAACCTGGGCAATTTGTCTGTAGGAGACCCGGTTAACCTGGAATTTGATATCCTGGGTAAATACATACAGAGAAATATTGATCTGCGACTGCAAGACACCAACCTGATGAAGCATGGGTGAATTACGGGTCATCAGTTACCGTTTGCTGCGGGAAAAACCATTACTCTTCCTGCTTGTCATTTTCCTTGCCGCCAATCTTTTGATGGTACTGCACACTGGGATCGTAACCAACCTCGAAGCCTCCAAATATATCCGGCAGGGAACCATCCTCTATGAAACAGGGACACTGGGGTCTGCCAAATACCTGGTTTACCTACCCGTTATTTTACTGGTGTATGTGTGTCGGCTCACAGGCTTGCCGGTGGATTTTATTGTCTTGCTTCAGGTTTTCCTGTCAGCAGTTTCACTTTTCTTTTTTTATAAACTGGTTAATAGTATATCGGGAAAATGGGTTGCCTTAGTCAGTTCGTCACTGTTGGCATCCTTTCTGCCGTTGCAGCAATGGAATGTGTACCTCTATTCGGATTCCCTTTTCATCAGCCTGTCTGTTATTTTCAGCTATATACTTTTCACGCAGATGAATAAAGGGCGGAAGGGTCTACTCATTATTTTGTTTTCCCTGATACTGCTGGCCTTTACCAGGCCGCATGCCTTGCTCTTTATTCCACCCGTGATAATTTTCCTGGTGTTTCGAAAAAAGGATCCTTATTCCGCCCCTTTTGGTGCTGCAACTCCTGTACTGCTTCTGTTATTCCTGTATTTCCTTGCGAACCTTGTTTTTACCGGCGGAGAAGACATGGATGTTATGCGCCCCTTCCTGGAAGAACATATCATTTGCTTTGTACCTACCCGGGAAAACAATTACCACCTTAACGTGTCCCATACCGGAAACCCTTTAGCCGACCTTCTTTATTACCTCTTTCATAATCCACTGCATTTTCTGAAACTTACCGGTTTGAAATTGCTTTCTTTTTTCAACCAGACCCGCGTTTACTATTCCCCAATTCATAACGCCTATCTTTTGGTTGTCCTGATTCCTGTATATTTACTTTCAGTCATTGGACTGCCTGCCTTATGGAAACAGGCCTTCGATTTTAGATATTACCTTTTTGCCTTGCTGATCCTTTTTCCATTTGGTGCCACATTCCAATGTGACGATTGGCACAGCAGGTTTACCATGCCCCTGATGCCCTATCTATTTTGGATTGCAGGCACAGGGCTGTACAAATTGTATAACTGTTGGATAAAAAGAACAGCGGCTTCATGAATAAGATATTAGCGTTAGTAATTGCCCGGTTCAAAAAAATAAGACAACAGAAATTCCTGGACGCTCCCGCTGCCCATAAAGACAGTTTCGCCATGGTAGGCGCCGGCACACATGCCACTACCAACCTTTATCCCTGTCTCTGGCACCTGGGCATTCCGGTTAAAACGATATGCACCGCACATGATGATACGGCCGCCAAAGCAGCCCGGCGATGGCCCGGGTGCACCGGCACCTCAAAACTGGATGACATTCTCCATGACCCCGGCATATCTGCGGTGATCGTCTCTACACATCCTGGTCAGCAATGGCCCATTACACGACGTTTGCTGGAAGCGGGCAAACATGTTTACGTGGAAAAGCCGCTTGGATCCTGCCTGCAAGACCTCATCGAGATTCAAAAAATAGCGGCAGGAAACATCCTGATGGTTGGACTTCAAAGGAGGTTTGCACCCATCACATCAAAAACAAAGAAACTGATCACCTCCCCCGTTAGTTACCACTACCGGTTCCTGGTGGGTGCTTATCCGGAAGGCGACCCCTTTTACGACCTTTTTATCCACCCCGTTGATCATGCCCTCACCTTGTTTGGTAAAGCAACATTTGTAAGTGCTACTATAACCCAAAATGCAGGGATGCTAACCTGTTTCCTGGTCCTGGACCATAATGGCGTAAAGGGAAATTTTGAATTATCTACTCACCACACCTGGAATTATTGCAGGGAAGAAATGAACATTATTACGGCAGATAAAATTATTGTTTCCAATTACCCGAACGAACTCCATTACGTAAAAAAACAGCGCGGTTTCCTCAACCTGCCATTGGAAAAATTAACGGGACCGGAACAAACCAAGAAGGTAGTGATGCAGTCAAACGATTTCAACCCGGTGGGATCCAATAATAGCCTTTACCTGATGGGATTTTATCCCTCCCTTGAAACGTTCTCACAACGTGTGGCTAAGCGTGCCGCTCATTCAACAGACATGGAGCAACTGGTTAATGTCTATGAGTTGTTAGACCAGTTGAAACTTATCGCAAAGCAGCATCCCTGATTGACATATACTCCTTGTAACTAAGTTTCGCAGTTCCCTCCCATTGGTAATATCCAAATAATTTGGAGGTGATGGACCTTCCGAAAAATTGTTCCAGGTTACGGTAAAGGATCACATCGTATTTACGGTGAAAATTCAGCCAGCATTGATTACAGTTTTTTACATACTTCTCCTGGATCTCACGGGTCTCCGGACCATTGAAAATCTCATCCAGGCTTGACCGATGGATGTTGCCAATTTTCAGGTCCAGGTTCTGACAGATCGGAACATCCCCATTGGGCAAAATCACCAGGCTGTCGAGAATACTGTAACACCTCATTTTTAAATCTCCCTTCCGCCATTCATTATACAGCAGCATGAAATCATAGTTCTCTGAAAACTCCTTTACTATGGGAGGTATACTGCCGGTAAAATCATCCCCCACAGCCCCCATGTCATGTTTGGGAATTTCAGAAACCTGCGTGATCTCAGACTTTTTCACTTCCTTGATTTTTTCTAACACCCCCTGCCATTGCATCTGTTTCACCTTTCCGAACCGGAGCGCCGGCTCGCCTTTGTGACTACCGATGGAAGTTTCGTGCGCCTTATCATAGGTATCAAAAAAAGCAATATCATTATAAATACCTACCCGTAAATCAATACCGTAAAACTTACAAACATTCGCAACATGTTCCAGGTCTGTAAAATCATTATAGGGCGAAAGGGTAAACATTACGGAAACGGGTAATACCTTTCGAAGATTATCGATTACCCGGATCACACCATCATAACCATCCTTACCTCGCATATAGGCATAGGTTTCGGCGTTCCCATCCAACGAAACATAAAGATGACGCGGAGTAAATTGCTTTACCGCTGTGATCAACTCATCCGGCTTAAGACAATTACTGAGCAGGTCAAACTTCTTATGGTGCCGGGTAAACCAGCCTAATATTTCCATGGCCTCAGGGTGTAACATGAACTCCCCGCCTTCTAAACCTATGCTGGTATTTTCCGTGATGCAACGGCTCTGCATCAATTCAATTATCTTATCCTTAGCTAGAAAATTTACCGGCCGCTTGGCCCATATCAGGCAGTGTTTACAGGCTGAATCACACAGATCCGTTGCATAGATCATGAGTGTGGAAAGCTTTTTATGCCCGGGTCGTAGTTGGTTATTAGCAAAGGTTAGTCCCCGGGTAATATAGTCTGTTACATTGTACATTATGCAGGCCGAATATAAGTTATCTCCACTTTACCAATTCCTCATTATTCCAATAATATATCTCGTGCTCTTTATTTATTGTATAGGTAAGTGTATCAGAGTTGTTCCGGTTGAACAAATACAGCAAGCCGTCATCCCGCAGTGCGGCATAAGATCCGAACCAGGTCAGGGATGACCTGTGCTGTGGCTCCATGAGCCTGGTTTTTAATGCAATTTCTGAAGGCCCCTGGAATCCAAGGGGACCGATACCTGAAGTATCGATTCCGCGCAGCAGCAACGCGCTGTAAAAACCATTCCGCAAGACCTGGGCACCATAATATTCCTCGGGCAGGTTCAGCATAGCAATACTGCGTTTCTCCTTGTTTCCCCGGATTATTTTACTGACCGAAACAAGCACTTCCTTTGTTAATCCATCCGCTTTTGTCCAGGTACGGTTATTTTCCTGCAGGAACAAGAAGAAATAGCCGGTAACCAGCAAGCTGATAACCAATGCTACTTTCCTGCTGAATAATTCAAATATCACATAAGCCAGGAGCCATGCGAGGAACCAGGAGGGAAAATACAATAACCGGTCACCCTCAATAGTTCGGGTACTAACCCCAAAAAGGAAGGGTACCAGGCAGGATACCAAAAATACCATCCCCAGTTTGGTAAAATTTATTGCATCGTTGTTCTTTCTCCTGATGATCACCCTTCCAGCAATTGTCAGCAACATAACAACTGCAATGGTTAGGCCAACCAGGAGTGTGGCATTTGTCAGCGGCGGCAGCCAGAGCCTTCCAAATACTTTAGCGAATTTTAAGGTGTTGCCGATAAGGGATGGATCAAATATCCGGCTACCGTAATCTCCCACCACTTCCTGCGACAGGAAAAGGCGGAGGCCCAGGTTCAATAACAAAACAACCAAAAATGCACCTGCCCATTTGAAATAGAATACAAGCCGGTGCTCCTTTTTATAGAGCAGGATTAAAATTATGGCTGGTAATGGTGCAACCGTTTCATAAGTGCTCATGGCCAGGAAATACAACAGGGCAGACAGTACTATTTTCCACCATAAGCGGCCCTCTCCGAGGGCCACATAAATGGAATAAAAACCAAGAAAGCAGGAAAGGATGGAAGCACGGCCCACCACCCAAACGATTGATTCATTATGAAAGGGATACACCAGGAAAAAGATTCCCGCCATGCCTGCTACATAATTCCCTGCCCTTTTTTCCCCGAAATAGGATTGTACCGTTTTAAACAATAAAAAAGCAGATCCGGCATGCAGGAGAATATTAAACAGGTTATAGACCCAGGGGGTTAGTCCTCCTGCCCAATAACAGCAATACAAACTGATGTCAGACAGGGGCCGGAAGAAACCTGTTTCCAGGAAATCGCCCTGGTTGATGATCCGGTGCATGACACCAAAATCATCCGATGCAAACCCTTTGTTCAATACGGGCAGGTAAACCAGGAAAGCAAGTATGGCAAACAAAACCAATACAACCATAATTATTTCTTTTCTGGTTTCCGTTTGAAAAGCAAATCTAACCTATTGCTTGCCATTCTACCGCATCAGGTACATCTTACCATATCCCTTATTGAAGAACTTGTCCGTATTATCACCAAATGCCTTGTATTTATCCATCTTACGGCCATTCAACATCGAAACCACCCGGTATAGGTAAACGCCATTGGCCAGCCGCTGACCATACTGGTCGGTTCCATCCCATTTGTATTCGGTAATATTTCGCCCAATCCGTAAAGGACCCAGCTCCTGGCCTGTAATCTCCCTTACAATCTTACCTGTTATTGTCAGGATCTGTATCTTGAAATTGGTAGGAACCACGCTACCAGTTATGGTAAACACAAAGGCTGTAGATGTGGTGAAAGGATTTGGGTAATTCAGCAGGTTGGAGATCATCGGTTTATTGATCACCGTGAATTCTATGGAATAACCCAGCTTACCGGCTGGATTATCACTGGCATCCTTACCCGTAACTATCAGTTCATAATAATCCATCCCGGTTTCCTGGTCAAAGGTTTCCAGGAATGCCGGGTTGAACTCGATCATCGCGGTATTATCAGTTCCCGATGTGGCCGGGATAAAGCGAAGGGTATCCGTGTTGAAATGGAAGGTTCTTAATGTTCCGTCTGGATATTTCACCTGTACCTTCATCAGGCTGGTATCTGCCAGCAGGCGATTCGTCGATTCATCGGTCAGTTTGATCTGTATCCGCGGCTTGGCAGAAACAATATCCCCGTTCAGTATATGAACCCCATCAAAGGTTACATCCATAACCGGATTGGTCCTGTCACTGGAAACATAAAAATTGCGGTACAGGAAATTATTGAAATGGTATTGTTCCGGCTGGTGATTATCCGGGTTGAAATCAATGTACAAGGTGTTTAATCCCGGGTACTCCTCTGTATTGATCTTATACCGGAACATCACCGTATCGCTGCCCGGTAATGGTTTCAGCAAGGACACGGGTAACTCGTGTGGCACATTATTCTGATCAGTGATGATGACCTTTACTTTAAGGCTGTCAAATGGTATGTTTGAAATATTCTTGAACGCGATCCCAAACTCCACCAATTCGCCTTTGCTTACCGTATCTTTTGTTGTAAAGAACAGGTTCGGGGCAATGGCACCCTCCGGTACCGGCTCATAGGTCAACTTCCAGTAGTCCAGCTGGTAGGGCGTGAAATTTACCGTATCCGCGTTGTTCATGCTCAATTTTATCTTCGGATATTCATTGGCGTTGATCCCTGAAACATCCACTATTTTTTCATCCAGCGAAATAACACGCAAGGGTACTTCAACATTATCGGAACGGATGCCGATCACCTGGATGTTTACTTTATCCGTATTACCGGCTTCAGCAACATGGCCGTTCCAGCGGAGTTCCTTCCAGGCTTTTGCAGGCCCGAATGCCGGGGAGGTAATAACCCCGGATGAATCGGGCGTTACACAATTTGCAGCAACGAACAAGCGATCATATATTCCTTCTGACACTTTAAACTGAGGAACAAAATCCCGCTTATTTTTCTGGTAAATAAAGCCCCAGGATTTGGGTGCATTTACAGCATCAATACCGGAAAATCCTGCGTTCCATAATTTGTGGTAAAGGGAATTACCGGCACCATATATTGCAGTGTCAGACAGCCAGGTTTTCGCATAAGAATTGGCGTTATGGTAATCAAAAGAACGTACCACCACATAATGCCCATCGGGGATGGAATCCATGAAATCCATCATCAGCTTACGGGATGATGCCGTCATGTAGGAGAATTCAAAATTGTAATTCCGCGTTGGCCGGCAATTTGCGCTGCCACTACCATACCGGTACAGGTTGTTTCCATCCTCGTCTACGTTCTTCCAGGGAAGGAAGGTCTTGGGATCAAAAACATTAAATACAAGCGACCTGCCCACGCAGGCGCTGGCAATATAATCCAGGTCATTAACGGAAACCGCAAAGTCTACATCCTCCGTTCCGGATGTCGGGTACATCCCCTGTCGCAATACCAGGGTATTTTGCCTGTCGCCAAATGCCCATTTCCGGTCCGATTCCAGCTTCATACGCTCCAGGTCCGATTCCGTATGCTGGAAATAATGACTTTGATTAAATCCTTCCTGCGTGGTATTCCGGAACTGGAAGGAAAAACTCCTCCAAATATACTGCCCTCCCTCTTCCGGTACCGGAGAGGTTCGCCAGTAGTATACGACGCTGTCCAGGAAACTGGTCTGCGGATCAAATTCCACCAGCCCTCCACCCGAACTGATCTCCACCCTTCGCTTCAGAACAGAATTGAACAACGCCGTTGTATCAATCTCCATCACATACTGCTTGATACCACTAAACGGATTGGCTGTTGATGCAAATAATTTTTGGGAGGGGTTGGATACAATGGAATAGTTATAGGGATAGGCGGGACTTAATTCATCTTCATACACGAAGAAAGTTTTGGCAACAGTGTTATTGTTTTCATCCACTTCGGGGATGATGTTCTGGCCGTCAAGGGTCACTACGATACTGTTTTGACCCTTGTGTTGGGTAGCTACCAGGGGAAGATCAAACACCAGTGAATCTGCATATTTCACGGCGGGCCGCATCTGGTCATACAGAATAACCGTTGTGCCGTCGGGATTGACTCTTTTCACTTCCACCCTAACCGAATCATTGGTGACCTTCCCCATATTATAATATTTCACCTTCACCTTGAATTCCTGGTCCGACAATGAAATAAATGCGGGGTCGATCTCGATCAGCGATGCTTCGACAACATAATCCGGTTTTGGCTGAAAATTGAGTACCAGGGCAGGGTCTCCGTGAAGGTTGATCTGTTCAGCATGTATCCTTGCAAGATAATCGTAGGGCATTTTGTTTACCAGCAATTCCAGCGCCTTGCTGTTGAGCCCACCCAGCGAAGTTCCATAATCTCTTTTGGCAAGTTCCTGGTAAAAACCATTCAGGTAGGGATCCAGGTATTGCACCACACCGTAATGCGTACTGGCCAGGAATGCGATGGCACCTCTTTGTTTGGTGAGCACAAATTTCTCGGTGAGGGTTTCCAGTACCGTGAAGCGACCCGGGGAGAATTGAAAGAAATCGCCCGCGTAACAACCGTTAACTGAGAATACTGGGTACTTTCCCTGGTTGTTGTAATCACCGGGATCCTCAATGCTGAACTGCAGGGTATTTGCCGAGGAGTGCCCAAAATACGTTAACAGGCTGATGCCAGTTTCCATTTGTTGCCGGATAATGGCCGCTCCCGTTTGTTCCACCCGGTCATCAATGGCCTTGCAGAGTACTTCCACCGTTGCCCCCGTAAGAGAATCTTCAACTATATTCTTGTAATTATTGACAAAATTGCATAGTTCCTGTCCCACGAAGGAGTTAAACGCACCCGTTATATGCAAAACATTTTTCACCCACAGTTTGTCTTCAATTTTACCGGAGGGTGTCTTCTGTTGCAGTTCGTATTCCTTTACTTTTTCCAGGTAATTCTCCACCTCCACCGGGTGTATCACCGATAACCTGCCGATATCCGTTAGTGCCAGGGGTGACCTTGCATCCGCAGAGCTGAGCATGTTGTCGGACCCCGGGTTGCCGTAGGTAGGTACCAGGTTCTGCTCACCCAGCCGGGGCCGTTCACTGGATCCGCTGCGGTAACTGGTATAAACCACCCCTTTGCCGATCAGGAAAACCTTCGATACCGGTTGCGAAAAATTAGCCCTTGCATACCGGAGGAAATTTTTGACCGATAATGGATGCCCCTTTATGCCAAATGCGAATTGGTCGGTCAGCTCATGAATGTCGTACAACTTAGCACTATATCCACCACCGGCAGCACTGCTCCGGTAGGACCGGTAGGCTTCCACAGGGTTGGAACCATCGCTTCCCTGGTACAGCAGTGGATTGGATATGATCAGGAAATCGCCCTGGTTGGACGCGCTTCGCAGATCGGTAAACTTCCGTAAATCAAGGGTATTGACGGCTATTGGAGTACCTGCTGCCTGGCTCACCAGTACCAGTTTCCTCATGGAACTGCTTCCCTTTATGGAAAACCGCACCACACCCGGAGTCTGCACATCACCGTTATAACGCTCCAGCGTTTCGGTATCATAAAGTACCGGGGCTACTCCCCCCGTATTGAAATTTCTGATCTCGAGGTAATAACCTTCATTCCGGGCAGGCAATTCAAACGGATACTGTGTCGCGTTTCCAAAGTCAAATTGCCGTGGATAATCCAACTCAAAAAAAGAAAGAACCATGCGGTCTACATAAGGATCTTCTTCCCCTACGGGCGCGGGTGGTTGCACATTTGTAAATGCAACAGTGGCATTGTCGGATCCAAAAGCCGAAACGGGAATGCTGAAAGAAGCTACCAGGTCATTGAAAAAATTCATAGCCGTATCCTGGTAGGTGGTACCATTAACGGCAACACTTACCCGCCTTGTTTTGGTGGTATTGCCGCTGCCTCCCCAACGGAGCTGGGCATCCGGCCCCCCACTGTAAGCTTTTAAAGCAGTGAGGTTGATGGTCCTGGTGGTCCTTTCGCGGATATCCTGGCTAGACCAGTATTCGCCGCGGTCATAAGATGAGGAGTACAGGTATTGTTCCAGGTAAATAGCGGCACCCGGATTGATCTTTTCCCGGAAATAAACCCCCGTCCGTTGCATAAAGTATGGCTCCACCGGCAAACTGTTGGTGGCTACCTCATTTGCAGTAACCGAAAATCGTTTATTGGGGAGGTTGGATTCAACGGTCAGGAAATAAACTGCCGTATCAGAATGCAGGTTATAGCGGGTGGTATGCTGGTCGTCGGCTTCCCGGTACAATACCCGGTCGGGCTCACCATCATTGGCTTTGCCGATAAATTCCAGGTAAGCTCCTGTGGGTAAAGGGCCTGTTGCAACGGAAGTGTACAAGGGCACTTCCACGCCGTTGCGGTATAGCCTGAAATGCTCCGCAGGCACGGCCTCCAGTCCATTAGCGCGCAAAAGTGTTTCGGATATCCGGTACAAACCATCCCGGCCTACCTTGAATTTATAATAGCTGTTAGCATAGTTGATCCATTCATTGTTAAATGGTTGCGCATACGAAAGTTTGCCCGTACAAATTACTGCAAGCAACAGGATGCATATCGGGATAAAAGGGTATCTACGGTTGACAGGCATATGCTATTCGCTTACTTTTTTATTCTTTTTTACAAGGTCCAGCTTCAGGGAAAATACATGGGTATATAAGGGATTCGACTGGTTGGCCAAGTTCGTGAAGGCGTAATCAATGGCTACATTCTGTAATCGGAATCCCGCTCCCAGCGCAGGTTGATAGATCCAGACTTTTTTAGAATATGTGCTGTCATCATCTTCCAGCGCTTTCTGGAAATTATTGATCCCGGCTCTGATAAAAAACACATCCTTTACAGAAGCTTCCAACCCAAGTTTGGGATCCACACTGGCAGCACTGGAACTGATCACGGTATTTCTCCTTCCATCAAAGGTGAAGTCCAGGTTGGCTTCCGCCAGCAGGTTGACCGATCGCCCCAGGTTGAAATTATACGATACCCCAGCAATCAGTTTCGGGGCCGTCAATTCGGTGGATTTAACCGGGATATCATTCTGCGTTACGTAAAATACCTCCCGCATTTTATCATTGATGCTATACGACCATGCATTAAAAGTGGTAGTAACATCCCGGGCCACCAATCCCACCTGAAGCCGCTTATGGATATATTGAAGGGCTGCGTCAAATCCAAAACCCCAGGACCTCGCAAAATCTCCCGCTTTACGGTGGATCACTTTTGCATTAAATCCCATGTTTAACTTCTTATCGGGTCCCAGGTCCTTTAACGGTTGGGCGTAACTGAAGAGGAATGCATAATCAGCGGACGAGAAAGTGGTGATATTATCAAAATTGATACTACCATCCGGTTCCACCAGGAAGACCGTATTGGGAATATCATCCACGGCAAACCGAAGAACTGATACGCCAATGGTCCTTTTCCCATCCTTTAAGGGGATCGCCGCATTGGCATAGTCGTATTTTCCAATCCCGGCAAAATACTCGGCGTGCATGATGTTCACCTGTGGCTGTTGTTTGATGTGAACCAGCGCCGCAGGATTCCAATAGCCGGCCGTCCCATCTTTTACAGAAGCCACTTGCGCCGAACCCATGGATAGCCCCCTGGCACCTGCGCCGATATTAAGAAATTCATTGGAGTATTTACGGAATTGCGCAACCAGAACGGATGGCATAAGGAATAGAAGCAGGATCAGGCTTTTGATCTTGATAGTCATTTGTCAGCTTTCTGGATAAGCAATAAGAACGCTAATGGAAAGTAACGTCCCCGGCAGGCCAAATATTGCCTCTCGGAGGGTTCCTATTATTGCGTTAGTTTTGCTGCAAATTGCAGTGTTTTTATGAATTTGATCGAAGAATTAAGATGGAGTGCCAGGTTACAGGATATTAGGCTCGGAACCCAGGAACAGTTGGACAGAGAAATGACTTCCGCCTATATCGGTTTTGACCCCACCGCCGACAGCCTGCATATCGGCAGCCTGGTCCCCATCCTGTTGTTGGTGCACCTGCAAAGGGCCGGGCACAAACCATTCGCTTTGGTGGGCGGGGCAACCGGCATGGTGGGCGACCCCTCCTTTAAAGCCGAGGAAAGGAAAATGCTGGATGAAACCACCCTGCAGCAAAACCTCGCGGGCATCCGGGCACAGCTCTCCAAATACCTCGATTTCAATCCCGCCCTGCCCAACGCTGCAGAACTCGTGAACAATTACGACTGGTTTAAGGATATCAGCTTCCTGGATTTTATCCGTGATGTGGGCAAACACATTACGGTTAATTATATGATGTCAAAAGACAGCGTCCGCAAGCGCATTGAAGGCGATAGTGGCATCAGTTTCACCGAATTTACCTACCAGCTTATCCAGGGATACGATTTTTACTGGTTGTATAAAAACCGCCATTGCAAACTGCAAATGGGGGGCAGCGACCAGTGGGGAAATATCACCACCGGTACCGAACTGATCCGCCGGATGGGTGGCGGCGAAGCCTTCGCTTTCACCTGCCCGCTGCTGACCAAATCCGATGGAGGCAAATTCGGCAAAACGGAAAAAGGCAATGTATGGCTCGACCCTGCAAAAACTTCTCCTTACCAGTTCTACCAGTTCTGGCTGAATGCCTCTGATGAAGATGCCGCCAAATGGATACGCATCTTCACCTTCCTGACCAGGGATGAGATCGAACAATTGATCAGTGAACACCAGCAAGCTCCACACCTGCGTTTATTGCAAAAGAAATTATCCGAGGAGATCACTTCCTTTGTGCATGGCCGCCACGAATTCGAATTTGCCGTCAAGGCATCGGAGATCCTTTTTGGAAATGCCACCACGGATGTGCTGCAAAGCCTTAATGAAGATCAGCTCCTGCAGGTTATGGATGGAGTTCCCACTCATGATTATGCGCTTTCAGCTTTTGAGGCCGGTGCCGATATAGTGGGATTCCTGGCCGATACCGGTATCTTTCCCAGCAAAGGGGAAGCCCGTAAAATGGTACAAAGCGGGGGCATCAGCATCAACAAAAGCAAAGTGGAGGGAATAGAAACAAAACTTACCCCAGCAAACTTCCTGAATGGGAAATACCTGCTGGTCCAGAAAGGCCGCAAAAATTATTACCTGGTTAGGGCTGTCTGAGCCTTAAAATGACTTCCTTCCTGCAAATTCACGGATCGCCTTTACCAGGAGGTCCAGTTGCGCCGTGGTGGTATATACGTTTGGGGTGATACGCACCCCATGTATATTCTCCCACTCAATACCCACTGTATGAATTTTGTAATTATTCAGCAGAAACTGGTCCAGCTCTGCTGGCTTCCGGTCTTTCACCCCTACTAAACCGATAGCACAACCGAATCCTTCTTTCCGGGAAGTCCCCAGTTGTATACCGGGAACATCCGCTACCCGGTCCATCCAGTAGTTTTTGAGATAAAACAATCTTTTTTCTTTTCGTTCAGCGCCGATCATCTGATGAAACTCGATAGCCTTTCCGATGGCTTGTTCAATGAAAAATGGCCGGGTTCCCAAATTCTCAAACTTCCTGATATCGTCACTTGCCGCATCAGCAGCTGCAAACAAGGGGTATAGACCTGCTATCTTTTCTTTCCGCACATACAACAGCCCGCTGCCAATGCAGGCACTTAACCATTTATGTAAACTCGTACCAAAATAATCCGCACCAAGATCTGGTATGGAAAAACGGAAATGGGCAAAGCTGTGTGCCCCATCCACCAGTACTTCAATTCCTTTGGACCGGGCAACATCCGCAATTTTCCTTACCGGCAGGATCTGTCCGTTCCAGTTGATGATATGGGTCAGGTGTACCACCCGCGTTCTGGAGGTGAATGCACGGGTATATTGGGATACCAGGTAATCCTCCTGCTCAGAAGGCAGTTCCAGGTTCACCCATACCAGGCGGATGCCATCCCTCAGCTCTCTCTGCTTCCAGGCATTGATCATATTGGGATAATCCTGTTTACTCAAAACCACTTCATCCCCGCGTTTAAGGGGCAACCCAAATATGACCGTCTCTAATGCCTCCGAAGCATTGCGTTGTATCGCGATCTCACCGGCATCTGCTCCCGCCAGATTTGCCAGATTCCGACGTAAAGGTTCACGGCCCTGGTCCAGGATACGCCACATGTAATAACTGGGTGCTTCATTGCTCAGGTCGTGGTACCGTTTCATGGCATCCTGTACGGTTTTGGGACTGGGACTAACCCCACCATTGTTCAGGTTGATCAGGGATGGTGAAACCGTATAAGACTGCTGGATTGCATACCAGAAATCCTCTTCTCCCGCTAGACTTGCCGGATCATAATTTTGGTATTCTTCCAGCCGCCGCGTGAGGTGGCGGCTCCAGGCCGGCCCGGCAATGGTAGCCAGTACTGTACCCATTCCCCAACGGGCCATCCCGCCCAGGAAACTCCTTCTTCCGCGTCCTTCCATGGTGCAGATTTTTATTAAATCTAATATCTTATTGCTTTACAAGTTTTTAAAGATTT
>CBFGLD010000049.1:0-16972 GCA_965649495.1 uncultured Flavihumibacter sp.
AGTACTTTCAATAATCTGCTTCCATTCTCCACCGGGCTTTGCAACAGCTCCAGGTTACGGATGGTGAAGCGGTCCATCCATAGGTAATCCGATTGCTCGATGTGGTGGATGGATGTAATGTGCTGCAGGTTGGGATGCTCCGTATCTTTCAGGTGATGGTAATAGGTAAAGAATCCTAGTATTACCACGGGCAGGGTAAGAACACCCAGGGAAGTGCCCTGTGCCTGGTGTTGACTGTAGTTGAAAAAATAGATCAGCAGCGGAACCAGGATAATCCCTCCACCCACACCCACCAATCCGCTCAGGACACCGGCAGCCAGCCCGATCAGAATAATGGTTATGATTTGTGGAAGTTCCATATGGCAGGCAATCGTTAAATGGATTATTTCTGGAATGTCTCTTTGTAAAAGTTTATGGCATCCTGGATGATAATCAGTGCCGTAGCTTTATCCTGAAATTCATTCACTACCACTGTCTTGTTTTCCAGGCGTTTGTATTCCTCAAAGAAATGACGCAGCTCTTCAAAGAAATGCTTGGGCAGCTCCTCGATATTATTATAGTAATTGACGCTTGGATCGTTGGCAGCTACCGCTATGATCTTATCATCGGCATCCCCTCCGTCGATCATGCGCATTACGCCGATCACTTTTGCTTCCATCAGGCACATCGCCTGAACGGGTTGGGAGGTGATTACCAGGATATCGAGTGGATCTTTATCATCGCCGTACGTTTTGGGGATAAAGCCGTAGTTACATGGGTAATAAAAGGAGGAATAAATGATGCGGTCCAGTTTTAATAGGCCGCTGTCTTTATCGATTTCGTATTTGGCACGGGAACCCTGGGGGATCTCGATGACCGCAGTTACGATACGGGGAGCCTGTTCGCCAGTAGGTATACCATGCCAGGGGTGTGATACGGTGAGCATATGAGTATATTCAGTTTTGTGGCTGCAATATACGACAGGCTGCGCTTATCAAAGAGATCAGTGGATTTCTTTAAAGTCGACCAGCCAATACCCATTCACCTTTACCACTTTAACCGTGGTAGTGTCCTGGTTTTTATAGGTGTTGGAATAGGTGTAGTTAACGGTTGAATCGTTCAGGTTTTCGATCCGGATGGGAAGAATGTTCGCCTGTTTGTAATTCATTCGTTCCTCAGGTGCCAGTTTGTTATAAAATTCATTTTTCCATTTGTCGAACAACATCTGGTTGGTACTGTCCTTTACCATGTAAAATTCTGCTTTTGCAATATTTCCATCCAGGGAGGCACGAATGAACTCCCGGCCCGCATCCTGGGCGTCCTCAGCAGGGATGAAACGTGCGTCTTCGGCGCAGGAAAACAGGAACAGGAGTATTCCAGCAGAAAGGAGGGAAGTGATTGGTTTCATGCCTGCAAACTTATAAAAAAGGCGCCAGTATGAACCGGCGCCTTTTGCAAATGGATTATCAGGAGGGAATATTTTGTTCCCTTTCTTTTTCACGGTCGTATGCCTTTATTATGGCTTTAACCAGGCGGTGCCTTACCACGTCTTCCTCGTCGAGCGCGATATGCGAGATACCGTCTACATTTTTAAGAATACGAACCGCTTTTTCCAGTCCGCTTTTCTGATTCTTAGGCAGATCCACCTGCGTGAGATCACCTGTGATGATGGCCTTCGCATTGGCGCCAATACGGGTCAGGAACATCTTTAATTGCAGATCGGTAGCATTTTGCGCCTCATCAAGAATGATGAACGCATTGTCCAGTGTACGGCCGCGCATGTATGCAAGCGGCGCAATTTCAATGGTACGGTTACTCATGTAATAGCCGAGTTTATCGGCTGGGATCATGTCATCCAGAGCATCATATAATGGGCGTAAGTAAGGGTCAATCTTTTCTTTGAGATCACCGGGTAGAAACCCGAGGCTTTCACCAGCTTCCACAGCCGGCCTGGTCAAAATGATCTTCTTGACGATCTTGTTTTTCAGGGCCCTTACCGCAAGGGCTACCGCGGTATAAGTTTTACCGGTTCCTGCCGGTCCGATGGCAAAGAGAATATCATTTTTATCTGCCCCTACCACCATCCGTTTCTGGTTGGCTGTGCGGGCACGAACGGTTTTGCCATTGGGACCAAAGACCAGGATATCGTTGGGGTTGCGTTCTACGAAATTGTCTACTGTTTCCGCATCATCCCCACCCAGTATTTGTTCAAAATAATTTTCGCTCATGTGACCATTACGTTCCAGGTATTGCACAATGAGATCTATCTTTTCTTTTGCCGTATCTACTTGTTCAGGAGCTCCGCTTAACTTGATTTGCGTACCGCGGGAAAGTATTTTTAATAATGGAAATTTTTTCTTCAGGATATCCAGTTTGCCGTTATTGACACCAAAGAATTCAATTGGATTAACGGTTTCGAGGTTGATGATTTTTTCTGTCAATGCGCTGCAATTTTAGGTTCACAATAAATACCATCTGCCATCGCGATCTTTTATCGCCAGCTTTTCAATGAAGCTTAGTAAATATAATCTTGACACTATATATTATGCAAAGTTACTTATACACAAGTTGTGGATATTGTTAATGTTTCACTTCGATCCAGGTATGGTCTGCCAGCAATTGTACAGTAGCAATAAATTGTTGAAAGGGAGCGGAGCCACCCCATTCTGCAGGGCTTATCATAGACAATATATGGGTGCCATCCTTCTTTTCATACAAGTGATAACTGTGACCGATCACCGGCTGAAAATTCAACCGGGCATTATAAACCATTACCGATAGCTCCTTGCGTTTCCGGATGTCCTGTGCCTGCCTTGCCAGCAATTCGATTTGTTCCCGGATCTGGTTAAGGTGCATGGTTGTTTGCTCTTCCATGGCCTGCAAAGCTTTGTGTCGGATGACTCCTTCCTCTGTGGGTTTCACTACAACGGATCCTACTGATGACGCATAGGGCAATACACTCAGTTGCTTGTGGTAAATATCAATATTGCGGAATGGCTCTCCATTGTCGTCTGCAGCTTCCTGGGTGATCTTTAAATAACCGTTTGGGAGTATTTCCTTTTTAACTTTCAAAACCACTTCTTCGTTGCGAAAAAAGTTTACATCAATGGTAGAAGCATCGATGATTTCGCAGCGGATGCTGTCGGCAAATGAATTGTCTGCAAATGGATATATCCGGCCATCCGGGCGGGTTTCATATTGACTGAAAAAGGCCTGGTTGTCAAGCGTCACCCAGTTTATCTGTACCATCAGGTCTTGCTGATTGCCGGAATCAATTCGATAATTGCCCGACTTGGGGGGCATGCCTTTCTGGTAATCGCATTTTTCCGGGAAGAGTTGCCAGGAAGCAAGAAAATTGTACGCTTGAACCATAATTTATCAATCAAACAGATCAGAGGACAGATACCTGTCGCCCCGGTCGCAGATGATACAAACAATGGTGCCCTCTTTTAGTTCACGTGATAATTCTACCGCCGCATGAACTGCTCCACCGCTGCTCATGCCACTGAAGATGGCTTCTTCGCGGGCCAGTCGTTTCGCCATGATCCTGGCATCCTTTTCAGCAATTTCCATCACCCTGTCCACTCTCTGACGCTCAAAAATTTTGGGGAGATAGGCTTCCGGCCATTTACGGATACCGGGTATTTTAGAGCCATCTGTCGGCTGACAGTCAACAATGGTTATGGCCGGATCTTTTTCTTTAAGAAAGCGGGATACCCCCATGATGGTTCCCGTGGTTCCCATTGCTGAAACAAAATGGGTGACTGACCCGTTGGTGTCCTTCCAGATCTCCGGACCTGTGGTCCGGTAATGCATCGTATAATTATCAGGATTGGCAAATTGGTTAAGCATGAGATACCCACCCCGGGCTACCTTTTCATTGGCATAATCAATGGCCCCTTCCATTGATTTTTCTTTGGGCGTCAGAATCACTGTGGCACCAAACGCTTCCATGCTCAAGACCCTTTCCCTGGTAGCATCTTCCGGCATGACCAGCTCAATTTCAACACCAAACAAGCTGGCGATCATGGCTAGAGCTATACCGGTATTGCCGCTGGTAGCTTCAATGAGTTTGATACCAGGCGTTAATTCTCCCCGGTCAAGGGCACCTTTGATCATTCCATAGGCTGCCCTGTCCTTAACGCTGCCACCAGGATTGTTGCCTTCCAGTTTGGCTAAAATGGTTACGGAGGGATTGACAACGACGTGCTTCAGTTCAACCATGGGAGTATTACCCACGAGGTCCAGGATTCCGGCCATAAGATTTTCAGGTTTGTTGCTGGACCGAAAGTTATTACACTTTGAATTAATGGACCGTAAATGTTTGTGCGCTGAGTTCCTCGTTGATCATATCACTCATCAGGGATTCCTGCTCCTGTACCCAGGCAGGTAAAGGCAGGGCCGGAATAATCTTCCAGTTACTATCCTGCTTGTGCATCCGGAACATGATCCGGTTACCCCTGTCATCCACCACATCTACGGAGAAAAGTGTTTCCTGTGAAGTAGTCATCTTGCGGAAATTGAATTCCCGCAGCCGTCCATCCGCCTTGATAAGACGGGTAAACTGTATATTTTTCACGAATTGTATCTGCATAAGATTTCAATAAACAGTAATTAAACAGCAATTCCCGTGCTACATATCCCTAAAAAGATCTAAAAAAGAGGAAAGTTTTAAACATTTTGCAACTATGTATACCAGGGAAGAGGCATCTCTTATCAAAAAAGAATTTTTTACCGCATTGGGCATGTATATGCGGCCGGTCACCTCAGCCGGGGGAGATAAAGTGAACTGGCTGAATTACCGCACAGGGATAAAGCATGTTTACCTGCGCATTGAACTCGAAAACCGGACTTGCACGACCGGGATGTTGATCAATCACCCTGATACGACAGAACGACTGGAATTTTTCCTGAAACTGCAGTCCTTTGCTGTCATGCTGCCAGCAGTTGAAGATCCGGGATGGATCTGGACAGAAGACGTTTCTGATGATCACAGCCGTATGATCAGCCGGATTTACAGCAGGCTGGAGGGTTATTCAGTGTATAACCGGGATCACTGGCCGCAGTTGATCAGTTTTATCAAACCAAGACTGGTGGCGCTGGATATTTTCTGGACCGATATAAAGGACCAGTTCCTTTAGTCCGGTTGAAAGTCAGCGAGCTCTTTTTTTCAATTCCGCCAATGGCAGGGTGATCTGTTTTCCCATTTGTTTTCCATCGCGGTAAGTAACCACTTTAAGGTTGGTGGCACCGGCCGGAAACTCAAGGGGGGACTTATAAACCGGGTAAAAATTGTCTGGTGGAAACTCATCAAAGCTGTAATGGATTTCCAGACCCTTCACTTCTGTTGCTAGTATTACCTGGATACTGGTGTCTTTTCCTTTTTTAACCGTAACAATGGGGTCATACATACTGCGCGAGTAATTGGTTCCCGCTTTATCAAAACGGTTAAAATGTGCTTCCGTCCGATCGATGAAGTCATCCCAGTTTTTGTTTGCAACGGGGCTCCATACCGATTCCGCTACAGCCCAACCACGGGGCCATAGCATATAATCCCGGTGCCGGACCGTATGTAATCTTTCACTCCAGAGGTTGGCCTGTCCACCCAGGATGTATGCGGAATCAGCACCTGCCGGGATCGGGTTGAACTGGTATGTTTTATTCAGCCTCACCATGCTGTAGGTTGGAGGCTCAGCAAGCGGATCGCCCTGGTAAAGATCCACATAAGTAAAGGTGTTGGGACTCATAACCACCGGGTGTTTCATCCGGGTCGCTTCAATGCCACCCTTCTCACCCTGCCAGCTCATTACAGCCGCACCGGGTGCCAATCCACCTTCCATGATCTCATCCCAACCCATCATTTTCTTGCCCTTGGATGCAATTATTTTTCCAACGCGCTTTACAAAATAGCTTTGAACTTCGTGCTGGTCTTTCAATTTTTCACGCTTCATCAATTCCTTGATGGCAGTACTTTTTTCCCAGAAGCCTTTATAGGTTTCATCTCCTCCCATATGGATGTACTCATAGGGAAATAGCTGGGCTACCTCCGTGAATATTTTGTCCAGCGCTTCGTATACCTTTTCATTCGCGGGACAAAGATTATTATCCAGGATACCATAAAACTTTCCATTGCCTGGCCAGATCATGAACCTGTCGCCCACGCTTACCTGGTATTTTCCCGGCGTGCATACCAGTTCAGGATAGGCAGCGATCATGGCTAAGCTATGTCCCGGAATATCAATTTCGGGCAGGATGGTAACATAGCGTTCTTTAGCATAAGCAATCAACTCACGGATATCCTCATGTGTATAAAAGCCACCGTAATTACTTTTTTCACCGGGTTGCTGTTTCTGGAATTCACCAAACCTGCCGGTGCGTTCAGCCCGCCAGGCACCTACTTCCGTGAGTCGGGGTAAGCTTTTGATCTCTATCCTCCAACCCTGGTCATCGGTAAGGTGAAGGTGTAACATGTTGAATTTATATTTCACCATATTGTCAATGAAGTCCTTAACCTGAGCTACGGTGAAAAAGTGTCGAGCTACATCCAGCATCAATCCACGCCATCCAAAACGTGGTTGGTCCTGGATAGTGATATAGGGCAGTTTCCATTGAACTCCGTTAACAGCCTGTTTGCTTTCAATTTCTGCCGGTAGCAGCTGCCAGAGCGTCTGAATGCCATAAAAAACTCCTGCTGGCTCATTGGCACTGATACGTATCCCCCGATCAGACACCTGTAAGGTATATCCTTCTTTTCCGATGTTGGGATCCTGTTGTTTATTGATCAACAACTGTATGGTGGCGTTTGGTGAATTGCGAACCACGCTGGTATTGAATCCAGTCACTTGCCGGATTCTGCCCGCAACCTGGTCGCCAATATTGATCAGCTCCGGGAGCTGATCACTCAGGTTGATACTAACAGCATTGGGAAGCTGGAAGCTGCCGGCAGCAGTTTGCATACTGACCGGAACCGGGATTAATTTGGGAGTAGTGGGTAACTGTGCACTGATGACCTGAACGGATAACAGTGTAAAGACAAGCAGGCTGGATCTTAACATAACTTGAACGATAATTGGAGAATGAAAATACTTGTTTTTGTTATTTTACGGCCATGAATATCTTACCAGTTTTCATAGTATGTCTTTCTGTAATATCTATGCAGTCCCGTTCGCAGGATTGTAAGCTTCAGAAAACCACCGATGACTTTAGTGGGCAACCTAAACTATCCACCGGTTTTGTGGATCTGCAGGGAGTCAAATTGTCGATTGATGCCACCTCCCGGGAGATCGATTATTTCTTTGTGATCAATAACCCTATGGCGAATTGTATCGGAGATCGCTCTGAGGCGATATTCACTTTTGAAGGAGGCAAGCAAAAAATGGAATTAAAAAATACAGGGGGCGATAATTGTAATGGATTTTTTCACATCATCCTTCGCAGTGGGCAATATACGCCCACGGCCATGAATCGGCTGGCTGCCAAAAAAGTTGAAACGATCAGTTTTTCGGATCGAAATGGGAAACTGACCCATATCACCCTGACTCCCCAGCAGCAGGAACTATTAATGAAACTAACAGACTGTGTGGCAAAGGAAGTAAAGCAACTGCCGCGTTAACCTCCTGAGCTTAGTATGCCTTATTATTTTTGCTTCACCGCAATCCAGACAGGGAAATGATCGGATGAAAATCTGCCATCCCGCTTTTCCATCAGCGTAATATGATGCTTTACCTGGAAGTTACCCCTGAAAAAAATAAAATCGATGGGTTGATCCGGCAGGGAGGAGGTCTTCCATCCATTAAAGGTTCCGGCAGGACCTTCCGGTTTTTTTTTCGATTGATGAAAACTGTTAGTTAAGTGATAATCCTTTGACTTGTCGGTAAGTGTCAGAATGGGAGCATCGGCAGGAGTGGAGTTAAAATCTCCTGTCAGCAGTACGGGTTGTTCACCGGCAATTTCCTTCATTTTAAGTAACAATAACTGAGCGCTTTGATTCCTGGCTTCTTTTCCGATATGATCGAAGTGGGTATTAAAGACGAAAAATATTTTCCCTGTTGTTACATCCACTGCTTCCGCCCAGGTGGCCACCCTGGTAATGGCCGCGTCCCAGCTTTTACTGCCGGGAATATCGGGAGTTTCAGAAAGCCAGAAGGTGCCACTATTCCTGACAGTTATACGTGCGGTATCATAGAAAATGGCTGAATACTCACCCTGTTGCCTGCCATCATCCCTTCCCACGCCCACATATTTATAACCACTCAACAATTGACAGAGGTCTTCCATTTGACCGTGAAGTGCCTCTTGAACCCCCAGAATATGAACCTGGTTTCGGGTGATTTGTTCTGCAACAAAAGTTTTTCGGTAAGGCCAGGCATTTTCACCATCTCCAGGGGTATTGAGACGTATGTTAAAACTCATGATATGCAGTGGTTCCTGTGCCATAGAGGTTACAGCCAGCATGATTAAAGCAAGGTTTACCAGGATGATTCTCATGGATGCAATTTAGGGATCAATCGGGTATAAGAAAAAAGCCCGCATGTTGCGGGCTTTTAAGTATCAATAGCGATAATGTTCGGATTTGAAAGGACCTTGTGGTGAAATTCCAAGGTATTCCGCCTGGGCAGGACTGAGTTCGTCCAGTGTTACGCCGATCTTTGCGAGATGCAGGCGCGCTACTTTCTCATCCAGGTGCTTTGGCAATACATAAACCTGGTTTTCGTAATTCTGGTGATTGGTCCAGAGTTCAATTTGTGCCAGGGTCTGGTTAGTGAAGGAGTTACTCATCACAAAACTGGGATGCCCGGTAGCACAACCAAGGTTTACCAGACGGCCTTCCGCCAGTAAGATGATGTCCTTTCCGTCAATATTGTAAAGATCAACCTGAGGTTTGATGGTGTCTTTGGTATGGCCATAATTGGTATTTAGCCAGGCAACATCAATCTCAATATCAAAGTGCCCGATATTGCATACAATCGCTTTATCTTTCATTGCTTTGAAGTGTTCTGCAGTGATAAGATCACGACATCCGGAAGCTGTTACAATAATATCCGCTTCTTTAACGGCATCGATCATTCTTTTAACCTCAAAGCCATCCATAGCGGCCTGGAGGGCACAAATGGGATCGATCTCAGTGACAATTACGCGGCAACCGGCACCTGCCAGGGAAGCGGCCGAGCCTTTGCCTACATCTCCATATCCACCCACTACAGCAACTTTGCCGGCCAGCATTACATCCGTGGCACGGCGGATAGAATCCACCAGGGATTCCTTGCAACCGTATTTATTGTCAAACTTGCTTTTGGTAACAGAATCGTTCACGTTGAAGGCGGGAACGGGAAGGGTGCCTTTGGCCATTCTTTCGTAGAGGCGGTGGACACCGGTGGTTGTTTCTTCGCTAAGACCTTTTACATATTGGATGAGCTCGGGATAGACATCAAAAACCATATTGGTAAGGTCACCCCCGTCGTCCAGGATCATATTCAGAGGTCTGTCTGCTGCCCCAAAGAACAAAGTTTGTTCGATACACCATTCAGCTTCTTCGTTGGTCTGGCCTTTCCATGCAAAAACCCCGATTCCTGCCGCCGCTATTGCAGCTGCAGCGTGGTCCTGGGTAGAAAATATATTACAGGAGCTCCATTTTACTTCTGCTCCGAGGGCTACGAGTGTTTCAATTAATACCGCAGTTTGGATGGTCATATGCAGGCAGCCCGCAATGCGTGCCCCTTTTAATGGCTGGCTGGCACCATATTCGGCACGAAGAGCCATCAGACCCGGCATTTCAGCTTCCGCCAGGCGAATCTCTTTACGACCCCATTCTGCCAGGCTGATATCTTTAACCTTGTAAGGCAGTGAAAAGTCAATGTTTGATTTTGTTATTGTGGACATAAAATCGCTTTTTATTCGGCGCGAAGGTACAATATTGAGGTAAGTTTTTGGTAGATTGTGGAACCAATTTAAAGCTATGATCGCCTACGATACCTTATCCCAGGCCGTAAACGGCCTGAAAGAGCGGGGATTTAATATCGATTTTAACCTTTCTTTTGATTGCATCACCTGCCATGAGACCCCCGTTAACCTGCTTCCCACTGAATTTGAAATCGTTGAAGTCCATCGGTTTGAGGGTATGACCAATCCGTCTGATTCCTCCGTTGTTTATGCCATTGAGTCCAAACATGGTCAAAAGGGAGTGCTGGTGAATGCCTATGGCATTTATGCGGACCCGGTCAGTGATGAAATGATTAAGAAATTATCCATTCACCATTAATGTAGATCAACCTATTCCCAATGAAAAATTACGGAAGTTCCATTATCATCGGCCTGGTGGTGATAGTGAGTGCATTTATTCTTGCCCAGGCATACAAGTATAAATTTATTGCAGGTGAAACCATCACCGTTACCGGTCTGGCGGAAAAGGATTTCAGTAGCGACCAAATCGTTTGGAGAGGAAGTTTTTCCCGAAGCAGCATGGATTTAAGATCCGCCTACGCATCCCTGAAAGAAGATGAAAAGCAAATACGAACCTATCTGAATAGTAAAGGAATTTCGGATTCCTCCATAGTTTTCTCCTCTGTGGACCTTCAGAAACTCTTTGACCAGCGCTACGATGAAAATGGACGTATGACGGGTTCCGTTTTTACTGGTTATTCCCTGACCGGCAGGGTTACAGTTGATTCCAGGGATATCAGCCTCGTGGAGAAAGTATCCAGGGAGGTAACTGAACTGCTGGAACGGGGACTGGAATTTAATTCTATGCCACCGGCGTATTACTATACGAGGTTGAATGAGCTTAAAATAGACCTGCTGGCCAAAGCATCAGAAGATGCCAGATTACGGGCACAAACTATAGCAATCAATAGTGGAATTTCACTCGGAAAGCTTAAAAAGGCCAATATGGGAGTATTTCAGATCACTGGGAAAAATACGAATGAGGATTACAGTTACGGAGGGGCATTTAATACCAGTTCGAGGGAAAAAACGGCCAGTATCACCCTTAAAGTGGATTACCTTTCTGATTGACCCTTAATAAGTCTGGCAACAACTTTATCGATTGGAAGCGTTACAGCCTGTTCATTGAAGTCGTGCCAGTTTATAAATCGGAAAGTTTCAATTTCCCTGGTCTCTTCGTATAACCGCAGTTGTGATTCATCAAAATCAAATGGCTGTGTTCGAAGGGGCACACGGATGTCTTCCAGCGCATGAGCGTAATAGTAGATAGAAATTATCTGGTGGTTGGGATTGAAGGCACTCATCTGGTAAAAATCCGTTGTATAAATATGGTCTCCTACCTTTATTTTAAGATTCATTTCCTCCATGAATTCACGAGCCAGGCAATCGCGCGTGCCTTCACCGAATTCAAGTCCGCCCCCCGGGAATTTGGTGTAGAATCCACCGCGGATTTTTTCATCACTTACCAGTACCTGGCGATCATCATTGATAAGTATTCCGTAAACCCTGATGTTAAACATTTGAGCGGTTAATGGAGTTGGTTAGATCAAAATAATTTTTTCTTCAGGAAAAACCAGCCAATAGCCAATGAAATCACTATAGAAAGAAATATAGGTATGTAGAATGCATAGGGTGAGTTGGCATAAGGAATAGGTACATTCATCCCGAAAATGCTGGCTACCAGAACAGGGAAACTCAAGGTAATGGTAATTACAGAAAGTCGCTTTAAGACTTCGTTCTGGTTATTGGCTATGATACTGGCAAAAGCATCCAGGGTGCTGGATAAGATATTGGTATAAATATTTGCCATTTCTAGTGCCTGGGAATTATCTACAATAAGGTCGCTGAGAATCTCTTTTTCTTCCTCATTCAGGCTTAGAAAATTGGTGCGTTCCAGTTTTACCAGCAGGAGTTCGTTGCTACGTAAGGCGGTAACAAAATACACCAGGCTCTTTTGGATCCGCATAAGCTGAAGCAATTCTTCGTTCCGGTTGGCATCGTAAAGTTTTTGTTCCAGCAGGTTCCGCCGGTGATTGATCTCTTTAAGAAACTCCATGTAGTTTTGTACCACTTTCTCAAAGATCTTCAGCACCATAAGTTTCCGGTTATCAGGGTGCCTGTTCTGAAAGGTGTTCAGGAATTTTTTAATAGCGTCGTTCTCAAATGAGTTTACCGTAACAATCTGGTTATGGGTCAGGATGATACAAATAGGAATGGTGATATAAAATGCATCACTGTCGTTGAAGGAGTTGTTTTCCGTGGGAGTTTTAATTACAATCAATTTGACGTTGTCATCTTCCTCAAAACGGGTCCTTTCATCGATATCCAGGGAGTCCGTAAGGAAATCCAGGGGGATATCCAACTCTTCTGATAATTCTGAGAATTCCTCCTGTTTAAGTGGCGGCAATACATTTACCCAGGCTCCGTTTTCCGGTTTGCTGATGGCAACGGTCTGGTGGTTGATATTTTTAAAGTACTGGATCACACTATTGTCTGGTATGCAAATAACAGATAAATGAAATACTGGCAAGAAAAATTTAAAGAGATACGTCTATTCTGCCTTCGAAGACCTTTTCGGCGGGGCCGCGAAGCCAGATATTGGAAAAACTTCCGTCATGATTACGGTCAAATTCCACCGACAGCCATCCTCCACGGGTCTGAACCCTTACTTCGTTGAATCCAAATTCATTGTGGTAATTGACAATGGCACTGGCAGTAACTCCTGTTCCGCAACTTAAGGTCTCATCTTCAACACCCCGCTCATAGGTCCTTACCTTTATTTCATGGTCCGACATGCTTTCGACAAAGTTGACATTAATTCCTTTGGGGCCGAAATGTGCATCGTTCCGGAGATCACGACCTTTATGAAACACTTCAAAGGATTCCAGGTTCCTGACCGCTTTTACATAATGCGGTGAACCTGTGTTCAGGATCTGGTCACCATGATACTCTTCAATGGTGTTTACATCCTGCATTTTAAGCCGAACCATTCCCTGTTCATCAATATCCGCTTCATGTTCCCCATCAATAGCAATGAACCGATAGGTAGTCCGGATGATTCCCTGGTGGTAAGCAAATTTGACGAGGCACCTGCCGCCGTTCCCACACATGGTACTTTCGCCGCCATCCGCATTAAAATATTTCATTTCAAAGTCGAAGCCCTCCTGCTGATTCAACAGCATCAATCCATCAGCCCCAATTCCAAACCGGCGGTCACACAAGAAACGGATCAGAGAATTGGGAATACCTGAATACCTGCCATCCCTGTTATCCAGGATTACAAAATCGTTGCCAGTTCCCTGGTATTTGAAAAATTCAAGATTCATACGGTCTTTGGTTTATGAAGCAAACGCCCCATGTTTAAGTTGCTTAAATAATATAACGAACTGGTCGTTCAGATAGTTGCAAGGATATCTAACGACTTCCTGATCAGGTTGTCAACGGCAGCTTTCCCATCTTTGGAGAATTCGCGTGTCACCCTATTAGCCACAATGGCATTAAGGCTCAGGCAATGATGTCCGAGTAAACGGCCCAGGCCATAGATCGCAGATGTTTCCATTTCAAAATTACTTACCCGGTGCTGCCCAAAACTAAAGGCAGTAAGCCGGTCAACAAGGTCTGGATTGTTTAATCCCAACCGTAATACCCTGCCTTGTGGTCCATAGAATCCGGGACAGGTTACCGTTATCCCATGGTAATATCCCTCTACGAAATGTTTGAGTAGTGATGCCGAGGCACTTGTAATATATGGATTAGAGGTCTTGTGGTGCAACTGCGTATGGGTTAGGAAAGCCTGTGTTAGTTCCTGTTCCTCTTCATTGGGATGGAGTTGATAAAAATTCAGAAGATTGTCGATTCCCAGCCCATGGGTTCCCGCCACACAGGCATCCACGGGAATATCGGCTTGCAGGGATCCGGAAGTACCCAGGCGGATGATCGATAAGCTTTTCAATTGCGGATTTATAAGCCTGCTCTCAAAATTAATGTTCACGAGCGCATCCAGTTCGTTCAGGACGATATCAATATTATCAGGACCAATTCCGGTAGAGATCACCGAAAGATTTTTATCTCCGATACTTCCGGTATGGGTAATGAACTCCCTGTGTTGTCTTTTATATTCGACCCTGTCAAAATATTTACTGACTTCAGCCACCCGATCCGGATCACCCACTGTTATAACGGTATCTGCCAACTCTTCCGGGCGAAGATCCAGATGGTAAATGGCACCTCGTTCATTTATTATTAATTCGGAAGATGCAATAGGTTTCATTATTATGCGTTTAATGGAAGAATTTAGGGTTCAGATTTGCAACGAATGTATAAAAAACCCTAATTTCGTCCCCGACTTTAATGGTCCTGTGGCCGAGTGGCTAGGCAGAGCTCTGCAAAAGCTTCTACAGCGGTTCGAATCCGCTCGGGACCTCCCCAAGAGGATCATAGTAAAAACTGTGATCCTTTTTTAATGTAATAACACCATGAAATATTCAAACCAGATCGGGGCTCTCAGTTCCCTTCTTGTAATCCTCTCTTGCTTCCTGACATGGGTCATTATTCCCGTTTCAGAGATTCCTGTCACAGGTTTCCAAACTGAGGGTACAGGATTTGGTAAGCCTGGTATTGTGAATGTATTTATGAGTACCATCTCGCTCGTATTATTTCTCATTCCCCGGATCTGGGCAAAACGGGCAAACCTTTTCTTCGCCGCATTTAACCTGGCCTGGGCATTCCGGAATTTTATCCTGGTAAGTACTTGCCATGGAGGGGATTGTCCTACACGAAAAGCGGGCCTAATCCTCCTGATGGCCGCTTCTTTACTGCAAATGGTAATGGCTGCATTACCCAGGACTTCGGATGTCCGATCCTGATTTAATTTCCTGCGATCCATTCCGCCAGCAGGAACGCGGAAACTGCAGCCAGGGCACCTGTTAAGATTGCCAGGATAATGCCCGATACTTTATTCGTCCCATCAACGCTTGCACGCAGATAGCCCCCCAAAGCCATTAACATGAATGCTATGCCCGATGCAAATAATAAGGTGGGGAGGCCTGTTGTAAAAAACAAATAAGGAAACGATACCAGCAAGCCTGCAAGCAGATAAGAAAAGCCAATAGTAATAACTGTTTGTAAGGAATTGATTTTATTTCGCTCGCCCCGGATGTCGTTCTGATAATGCAACAGGTTTTCCAGTTCTTCCTGATCTTGCCTGAGTGCATCGAGGGCAGCTGTTTCCTGGTTTTTATTAAACCCAAGTTTTCCCAGGTCTGGAGAGTGAATGTGGTGCATACTGGTTGGCTTACCTGCAGACCAGGCACCAAGTGTCATGGTTATAGCCCCGGTAAGAGATGCTAAAATTCCTGCCAGGAAAATTGAAGATGAGGAAACAACCATACCGGAAAGCGCCGCGGCCAGGGTTAACGGTATGGTTGCCCCGTCTATGATACCTAATGCAATATGCCTTTTCAATGAAGCGAAGATAGGGCATTGCCAATGATACTAACAGCCTCCATTACCTCACCCTTTGTTATATTCAGAGGAGGTGCGAAACGAATCTTATCCCCATGCGTAGGTTTCGCCAGCAATCCTCCTTCCATCATTAGCAGGCAAAGATCCCAGGCAGCTTCCTTATTGGGATGTTCAATAACAATGGCATTGAGTAATCCTTTGCCCCTAACGGTTCTTATGAGGGGAGAATGCAGGTCTTGCAAGGCCTGTCGCAGCAAGGTTCCCATGACTTCGGCGTTGTGGGCCATATTTTCATCCTTTAATACTGCCAGCGCTTCCATAGCTACCCTGCATGCCAGAGGATTTCCTCCATAGGTGGAACCATGCTCGCCTGGTTTTAAGTTCATCATTATAAAGTCATCGGCAAGAACGGCGCTAACGGGCAAGGTTCCTCCGGAGAGTGCCTTACCCAGGATCAGGATATCGGGACGGATATTTTCATGGTCACAAGCCAGCATCTTACCGGTTCTTGCAAGTCCTGTTTGTATCTCATCGGCTATCATTAATACATTATAATGACTGCAAAGTTCCCTGACACCTGCAAGATACCCTTCGTCGGGAACTACAACACCAGCTTCGCCCTGAATGGGTTCTACCATGAAAGCCGCCACATCGGGATCCTTCAGTTTTTGTTCCAGGGCTTGCAAATCATTATAGGGCACCAGGTCAAAGCCGGGCATATAAGGACCAAATTGCCGGTAACTGGTCGGGTCGGTGGAGGAGGAGATAGCTGCAAGAGTCCGTCCCCAGAAATTATTTTCAGCGAAAATGACCCTGGCGTTATTTTCCGAAACACCTTTCTTGACATAAGCCCATCTTCTTGCAAGTTTTATAGCCGTTTCGCCGCCCTCTACACCCGTGTTCATGGGCAATACCTTCTCATACCCAAAGTAAGAAGTGATGTATTGTTCGTATTCACCAAGCAAGTTGTTGTAAAAAGCACGCGAAGTGAGCGTGAGTTTCCGCGCCTGTTCGGTTAGCGCATTGATGATCCTGGGGTGGCAATGTCCCTGATTCACTGCACTATACCCACTTAAAAAGTCAAAATATTTTTTCCCATCCACATCATACAAATAAACACCTTCTCCACGTTCCAATACAACTGGAAGAGGGTGATAATTATGTGCTCCGAATTTTTCTTCGAGTTCCAGAAAATGTCTGGTATTGGGGGTAACTGCTATTGTTTGCATGAAATTCTGTTTTATTTTTTATACCTGTACAACACCACAAAATAGGGTGTAAATCAAAAGTGCTGATAGATCCGTAAATAGGTGCAGAGACGGGGAATGCGTCAGTGATTCAGTAAATCCAGGTTACCTGAAAGGAAATCTGATATGGCAGGGGAGGCTTTGATATGCTGCTATTATATCTGCAAAATAAATAATTTTGAGATACAAGCAATCGCAAAACATGATCACGAGCTGGTTTCTGTAAAACACTTGTAATGTGCCGGAAAATGTTTTTCCAGATCAGGAGGCACCTGGTTGAATATTCCGAAGAAAGTAGAGCCCGTTCCTGTCATTCCGGCATATACTGCGCCGAGTTGGTAAAG
>CBFGLD010000050.1:0-16738 GCA_965649495.1 uncultured Flavihumibacter sp.
CAGCGGAACTACCCGTCCCTGGCAACAGCTAGTTTTGTGCTGGCAGTCAATAAAAAGATCATACGAGACTGCACCCCCCTTCAGCCCGGCGATTCCATCGCATTACTACCACCATTCTCAGGAGGATGATCATGAAAGGGCAGCATTCCATCCACGAAAGGTACCACCGACAGGTGATCCTGAAAGGTTTTGGCGAAAGCGGTCAAAAGAAACTGCTGGATAGCCGCGTACTGGTCATAGGCGCTGGCGGACTCGGTTGTCCCTGCTTGTTATACCTGGCAGGGGCGGGTATCGGAACCATCGGAATCATTGATCATGACCGGGTATCCCTGACCAACCTGCATCGGCAGGTATTGTTCCGTATGGAAGATATCGGGCAGTCAAAGGCATCGGTGGCAGCATTGCGGCTGGCCACGTTGAACGACCAGGTAACCTTTGAAGCCTATGATATGCGGTTGGATACGGGCAATTGCCTGGAAGTATTTTCGGCGTATGACATCATCATCGACGGCACGGACAATTTTGCCACGCGCTACCTGGTAAACGATGCCTGTCTTCTCCTGAACAAACCCCTGGTTTATGGAGCGGTTTCACAATATGAAGGACAGGTGGCGGTCTTTGGCAGGGGAATCAGTTACCGTGATCTTTTTCCCGTACCCGCTGCAGCCGGTGAAATCCTGAATTGTGCTGAGGCAGGGGTACTGGGCGTATTACCCGGCATCATTGGCAGCCTGCAGGCAGCAGAGACCATTAAACTCATCACCGGAATCGGGGAACCTTTACTCAACCGGATGTTGACCTATAATGCGCTGAACAACCAGAGCTATGAAGTGGAAATAAGTCCTGATCCCCTTGCTGGCTCACTGGTACCGGATACAGCCGAAGCATTCCGTAATACGGACTATGCCTTACAATGCGGCATGCCCTCCACCGCAATGGAAATTGATCCCATTACTTTTAACCGTATGCTGCAATCCGGCGATATAACGGTGATCGATGTACGCGAAACAGGAGAAACGCCTTTGATCCGCGAATTCCATCACCTGCATGTACCTTTGGGTAAGATCCGGGAAAAATTACCATCCCTTGGCACTGGCATTGTTGTATTTGTATGCCAGTCGGGTAAAAGAAGCCTGCAGGCGGCTCAATGGCTCCGTGAAAGAAGGGGCAACCACCGCGAAGTTTTCAGCCTGCAGGGTGGAATATTAAATTGGCAAGCGCTATCAAAATAATAATATGGAAAAAAAAACACCACGCCCAATTTTCCTGCAGGGTGCCATTAGTCCGGCTTTTATTGCTGAAAGCATAGCAAAACACAACAGCAGGTATGAGATCGGGGGGCACAGCATTTTCCTGGGACAGGTGAGGGCGGATCTGCTGGATGGCAAAAAGGTCACTGCCATTGAATACACTACTTACGAGGAAATGGCATTGGAGAAAATGCTGGAGATCAGGGAGGACATATTCCGGAAATACACACTCACCTGCGCACATATCTGGCACAGCCTGGGTAAAGTAGAAGCAGGCGGCATTTGCCTGTTCGTTTTCACTTCAGCAGCCCACCGCAAGGCCGCCATCGAAGCCTGTTCTGAACTGGTGGAAAGGATCAAAGCCGAACTGCCGGTGTGGGGAAAGGAACTATTGGAAGATGCCTCTTATCAATGGAAAGAAAACAACTAAGCATGGTTAACATTACCCATAAGTCAAACAGCCTGAGAAAAGCCATTGCTTCTGCCATTGTTATGGTATCCACAAAGGAAACAATAGAAGCGATTGAACAGCGGAAAGTTCCGAAAGGTGATGTATTTGAATTTGCGCGGGCGGCGGGGTTACTGGCCATTAAGAAAACGAGTGACCTCATACCAGATTGCCATCCTTTACCTGTGGAATATGCCGCCATCAGTTATCGCCTCGAGGATCTCCGTATATACATAACGGTAGAAGTACATACTATTTATAAAACAGGGGTGGAAGTGGAAGCCATGCACGGCGCTTCCGTGGTGGCACTTACCATGTACGATATGCTGAAGCCCATCGATAAAGGAATAGAGATCAGTACGATCCGCCTGGAAGAAAAAAGAGGCGGTAAAACCGACCTGAAATACCCGGTTGCCCATCAAGTGAAAACGGCCCTCATCATTTGTTCCGACAGCGTTGCGGGGGGTATAAATGAAGACCTTACGGGTGTGTGTGTAGAAGAAAAGCTGAAGCATTTTGACCTCACTGCCTCGTTGGTGCAAGCCATCCCGGATGATTTCAGCACCATACAGGAAAAGGTTAAAGAATTATGTGCCGCCGGTTACCGCCTGGCGATCTTTGCCGGGGGAACGGGGCTGGGTCCCCGGGACCTGACCCCTGATGCCATAGCACCGTTGCTGGACCGTGAAGTACCTGGCATCATGGAAACTGCCAGGAACTACGGGCAACAACGGATGCCTTATGCCATGCTCTCCCGCGGCATAGCAGGATTTGTTGGAGATATGCTGGTACTGGCCATTCCCGGTTCACCGCGTGGAGCAGAGGAAACCCTCGATGGATTGTTCCCCCAACTGCTGCATGTATTCAAAGTAGCGGAAGGGCTGCGGCACAACTGATCACATGTTAAACCAGTAGGTAAACTTGACCACCAGTGCCCTGTTACGAACATTGAAATGTTCCGGCAAGTAATTGTCCGTGTACACAATGAAGAAATCTGAAGCAGGCTTATAACGCCACTGCAGCCGCGTGTTCAGGTTGAAGTTTTCCGTTTGCTCATTGTATTGTCCAAATGCCGTGAAGAACAGTTTGTTGGTCATGGTCAGGTCGATCCTGGGCCCTACCAGCCAGTAGGTCCGTTTACCCCAGGCACCTTCGATCCGGATATCATTATAAGTGGAACTTAAGGTGATGCTGGCATAGGGCTGGAAACGGTATCCCAGTTCATTTGTCAGTTGCAGGCGGCTTCCTTCCGCAAAATAACCGCCGTATCGGGCATAAGAGGCAAAAGTGAAGCGGCTTTGGGGCCTGGAGATATAATCCAGGCTTACGCTGTTCCAGTTGTGTTCCGTGCCGGCATCCAGGGAGTCTATTCCTGAATTGGTAGGATCAAAGGGACGTAGCAATTTTATGTAAGTTCGGGCAAGCATTCCTGTGAGCGTACTCTGGTTTCGAAAACTCAACTTATAGGCAGCGGTAGTCTCATTATCGGTCTTGCGGAATTCCTCATCTGTATAATAAGTGCTTTGCACAATGGGTCCATGACTCAGCACCTTACCTGTTTTAGGAAAAAAGAGATAGGCAAGCTGTGGGTTCATTTTGATATAACCCGTGCGGGGAACATATCCCACCTCTGCAACATAATCTCTTCCAACATATTCATGTTGCCAGCCCAGGGACCATTTGCGACTGGTATAGTTCAGGTTAGCCGCATGGGTATAGGTACGGGCACCGGAAGTTTCCCCCGGGCTAAAGGAGCGTAACACCAGGGCCTTGCCCGTCCAGAAATTACCGGGCGAAGCCAGGTTATATTCTATTCCGAAATTCCGGTTGAACTTACTGTGCTTGGGAGTTGCCGCATTCTGGTCCGGCTCATAATCCAGGGATTCTTTATTAATGAACAGGAACCCGATATTGGACCTGCTGAATACTTTTCGTTGCAAAGAAACCACCGCAAAATTCTGGGCCGGCAGGTCCTGCGATTCCACCTTTTTGGTTTGCATATCCATGATGCCCAGCCGCCAGTTTTCGTTGATACGTCCACTAAGCCTGGCACCAAACTGGATGGGAACATTCAGTCCTATCCTGCGCGAGAAAAATGGCCGGATATTGGTATATCCGAAATTCCCGAATATATCCGCATTTTCCAGGAAGAACTGCCGGCGTTCGGGAAAGAACAATTCAAAGCGATCCAGGTTGGTGACCTGCTTATCAACTTCCACCTGTGAAAAATCGGGGTTGACGGTGAGGTCCAGGTTCAGGGAAGATGTGATTCCGATCTTGGCATCGGCCCCAATATCCAGTTTGGTGTCAGAAGGAGTTTTAGCTTCATAATCCCTGGATACACCCGCCAGCAGGTAGGGAATAAAAGAAACATTTGCCCCGCCGGATTGAGGGGCCTGGTCCCAGACCAGGTTTCCGGTATATGCCAGGGAAACCGTGGGGAATTGCCGGGGTACCGGGGCCCAGGAGGATTTTTCATTGGTGCGCAGATCGTTGCGACTGAAATTGATGCCCCATTTGGTATCTCCTTCCTTAAAGCGGATGGTGCGGAAAGGCACAGCAGCTTCAAAGACCCAGCGATCCTCGTAATTCTTAACGGCTGAAGTCCATTTATTGTCCCAGCTTAGGTCCATTTTGCCACCTTCATAAATGAATCCATCCCATTGTGCGCCAGCGGCATTGGCGCCAAAAGAAAACCCATTGGTACGGTCGTTGAACGGGTCAAAGAAAAAGAGGAAGTTGTCGTTTTTGCCAAAGTTAAAATCACGCCGCAGGGATTCCACAACATAGGGCCCGGGGGCAGCGGTATAACAAATGGCCAGGAGATAGATCTGCTGATCGTCATAGGTCATCCTGACCTCGGTTCGAACGCGGGCATAACTGGTGTCCATGGGTAGTACCATGAAAAAGTCGCGCGCACTGGCGGCACTGGTCCACACTGCCTCATCGGCAAGACCATCCACCTGGATCTTTTCAGTTGTTTTCTGTATCGGGAGCTGGTAACCCTGGTTTACTTTCTGGGCACTCAGGGTAAGGGAGGCAGTAATTGCTGCCACTAAAAAAAAGGAACGGAACATCGGCTTGCTTGCTAATCGTTGAATGGAATCTTAACCATCTCAAATATACCAGTAATTATAGAATAAAAGCAAGACAGACACTTATTATAGTTGGAGATTCAATATGGGATAGGGTTTACCCAGTCCATCCAGTTCGGAACGCCCCACCTGCCGGAAACCGAAATGTTGATAAAAGCTTACGGCCTGTTCATTTTGTTCATTCACATCCACCTTATCCACCTGCAGCTCTGCTGTTGCGTAGCGAAGCAAGGCGCCACCAATTCCCTTTCCCCTGCTCGCCGGATGCAGAAATAACATTTCCAGTTTATCTCCTGCAACTCCCAGGAAGCCCAGGATCCTGCCGGAGGCATCGCGGGTACAAAAAAGATCGACTGCTTTCAGGTATTCGTTCAGGATCAGCGGGCGAAAATATTGTATATCACTTTCGGAGAGGAAATGATGGGTTGCCCTCACGGAAGCTTCCCAAACATCCGTTATTTCCGCATAATCAGCGGCAGTGGCCTTTTCTACGGTTACTTTTTCCATACCGGCTTATTTCATTAATTGCAACCGCCCAGCAATTCGCATAATTTGGCATGAAGCTCTTCGCCCCGGAGGTTTTTGGCCACGATCACACCATTCGGATCAATCAGCAGGTTCTGAGGGATGGATTGCACCTTGTATTGAACGGCCACGGCATTTTGCCAGAACTTCAGGTCGCTGAGCTGTGTCCATTTAAGACGATCGGCCTCAATAGCCTGTAACCATTTTGTTTTATCGCGATCCAGTGATATTCCCAGCACGGTAAAGTTTTTATCGCGGAACCTGTCGAATGCTGCCACCACGTTGGGATTCTCCTTTCGGCAGGGGCCACACCAGCTTGCCCAGAAGTCTACCAGTACATATTTTCCGCGGAAAGATGATAAGGCCACCGGCTTGCCTGCGGTATCATTTTGAATGAATTCAGCAGCTTCTGTTCCCACGCGACCGATCTTGCTGTCTGCAATGCGGCTGCGGAGGAACCTTCCATAAAAACCGTTTTGCACTTCCGGACTCATGGCTGCAAAGCTTTTTTCCACCCGTGCAGGGTCTTCAATTACCTGCATGGTGGTAGCCCACATAAATGCGGCGATGGGTTTGTCCCGGTTTTCCGCAGCAAAGGACTCCGCTGTTGCTGCAATCTCACCTACCAGGGTTTTGTACAACGATAGCAGGCTATCATTGACACCGCTGCGACCCGCGGCCTCACTCAGGCTGGCATACCTCCTGAAGTAGGGATTGAAGCGCTGTTGGAATGCCAAAAAACTGGACTGGGCCTCGGAACCACTCACCTGCAGTTCCTGCATTTTAGTGACATCTCCTTTTAAGCTAATATCCTTATTATCCAGGAAGAGCATGGCCTTATATTCACCCGGATCAAAACTGAGGGAGTATAGCTTTGTTTCGGGCAGACTTCCCTTCAACAGGAAAGCATTTTTCGTGGAGATTCCCCTGGCTATGGTATCACCCGGATTATCGGGATCGGTCAAAAAGACGCGGGTATTTTCCGGGAGACCGGATAGTGCGCCCCTGAGCTGGAAGCTGCCGTTCTGCGCTATGGCGGTACTGGAAGCCAGCAGGGAAAGCAGGGAAAACAATTTGAACATAGTGATGAGTACTTTATTTATCGCAGGGTTTATTTTGAATGGCGGTCCTTCAAAACATCCAGCACATCCTGCAATCTAAAACCTTTGGCGTTAAGTAAAAGTAAATAATGGAACATCAGGTCAGCTGCTTCGTTGAGGAAGAGATGGTCGTTGTCGTCCTTGGATTCGATCACCATTTCCACGGCTTCCTCCCCTACTTTCTGGGCAATCTTATTGAGCCCGCGGGAGAATAGTTTCGAAACATAGGATTCATCCGGACTGGCTTGCCGCCTGAGGTCAATGATATCTTCCAAGTAAAAAAGAAAATCCTCTTTATGGTTCCTTTCACTCCAGCAGGTATCCGCGCCGGTATGGCAGGTTGGACCAACGGGATGTGCTTTGATCAGGAGGGCATCGTGGTCACAGTCGACCGCGATCGACTTCAGTTCAAGAAAATTACCGCTTTCCTCTCCTTTGGTCCACAGCCGCTGTTTACTGCGGCTGTAAAAAGTAACCTTGCCGGTGGACTCGGTATGATTCAGCGCTTCCTGGTTCATATACCCGAGCATCAGCACCCGCAGGGTCTGGTAGTCCTGTATCACCGCGGGCACCAGGCCGTCGTCATATTTCTGGAAATCAACTTTCATAGGTCAAATTTAAACAATTCAGCACCGAACGGGCACCCCCTTTTCAGATAAATAGTCTTTCAATTCAGGGATGCCTACTTCTTTAAAATGGAAGATGCTGGCGGCCAGGGCGGCATCGGCGTGGGCTTGTTCAAAGACATCCACGAAATGTTGCATATTGCCGCCCCCGCCACTGGCGATCACCGGAACCGGTAATCGACCGGATAGTTCGCGGGTGATATCCAGCGCAAAGCCCTGTTTGGTTCCATCATGGTTCATGCTGGTCAGCAATATCTCTCCGGCGCCCAACTCCACTCCCCTTATGGCCCAGTCGATACAGCGGGTATCCGTTTTGGTACGGCCACCATTCAGGTAAACCCACCATTCACCATCGGCTTCCTGCCGGGTATCAATGGCCAGCACCACGCACTGGCTTCCGAATTCCCGTTCCAGTTCCCGAATCAGTTCCGGGCGTTTGAATGCGGCAGTATTCACAGATATCTTATCAGCGGCGTGCTGCAGGAGCACCCTTACATCCTGCACACTGCTGATACCACCGCCCACTGTAAAGGGAATATTGATCTGGTGGCTGATGCGGTTCACCAGGTCAACCAGCGTCTTTCGTTTTTCAACTGTGGCAGTGATATCCAGAAAAACCAGTTCATCGGCACCCTGTTCAGCATACAGGCGACCCAGTTCCACGGGGTCCCCGGCATCCCTGAGATCCACGAAATTGGTCCCCTTTACCGTCCTGCCATCTTTAATATCCAGGCATGGGATGATTCTTTTAGTCAGCATCGTTTTGCATTAATCGTTGAATGGTTATAATTACCTCCCCACCAGTTCCCGGAGCTGGATTCGGCCTTCGTAAATGGCTTTACCCAGGATGACACCACTGCATCCCAGGGCTTCCAGCTGGATGATGTCTTCCATACTGCTCACTCCGCCGCTGGCAATAAAATGAAGCCCTGGAAATTTTTCCAGAATGTTACGGTACAGCTCAACCGAAGGCCCTTCCAGTTTACCATCTTTACTCACATCGGTGCAGAATAATTGCTGCACTCCATGGTCCAGGTATTTCCGGATAAAATCATAGATCCAGATATCTGTTGTTTCCAGCCATCCCGCAACTGCAATCTTTTCTTCCTTTACATCCGCTCCCAGCAGGAACCTGTCCGCTCCATACTTCCCCAGCCAACCCACAAACTTGTCCTCCTCTTTAACGGCAAGACTTCCGATGGTGGCCAAAGCAGCGCCGGAGTTGAAAACAATACCCAGGTCCTCTTCTTTTTTAATGCCTCCGCCAAAATCAATTACCAGGGAGGTGCGTGACGCAATAGCTTCCAGCACTTTCCAGTTTTTAACAGCGCCAGCTTTGGCGCCGTCAAGATCCACCAGGTGCAGCCGCATCAAGCCAGCTGCCTCAAATTCTTTGGCAACTTCCAGGGGATTTTCGTTGTAAACGGTTTTTTGCGCATAATCACCCTGTGTGAGGCGCACGCATTTACCATCTATAATATCTATCGCCGGTATGATCTCCATCGTTTTTGTTTTGATCGCTTTTATAGATCTGTTAATCATTTTCGTGTATTCATGCCCATTAGCATTCCATCGGCCTCCTTCTTCGGACATTCCAAATCGCCGGTAAAGTTGCACCGCACTGGTCCTTGCATTACACCATACGGCCCGGAAACCATTTTCCTCCGCATACCGGAATACCTGCTGCAGCAGTGCAGTAGCATACCCTCTTCCCCGGAATTCACGTACCGTGGCCAGTTTCCGGAACTGGAGGGTGTCCTTATCAGCAAAAAGGGATACAACCGATACCAGCCTCCCAGCAGCCACGATTCCCAGGTGGTGTCCGTATTCATCTTCCGCCAGGCGAACAAAGGGAAGGTCCTTTTCCGGATACATTTCATCCCTTCGTATGCGCCAGATATCTTCCAGCGAGGGCCGTATGTAATTATATTCCCTGGTCATAGATGGCATGTATGGCTTCTTCAATAGCCGTCATAGCTATTTCAATATCATTTTCCGTTGTCCGGTAATTTACCAGGGCGGCCCGGATACAGGATTCGCCTTTGTAAACCGATGGCGTCATGAATACCACTCCTCCTTTGTTGAGTTCCTGCAGCAATCCGGGGATACTCAGTTTTTTCGTGTGTTCCTCTCCGATGGTAAAGCAAACCGTGTTCAACCTCACCGGCGCCAGCAACCGGAACCATCCTCCTGCGGTCAGTTTATCTGCAAGCAGGTTGGCCAGCCGGATATTGTTTTCCACCATTTTCTGGTACCCCTGCCGGCCATAGGCCATCAGGGTGAACCAGGCAGGAAGGGCGCGGAATCGCCTGGAATTCTCGGGCACATAATTCAGGTAGCTGAATTGCGCCCAGGGATCGCCCAGGTAAGGGGCCGCGGAATTCTGGAAGGTCTCCATCTGTAACTGCGCGTGCTCTTTGCGGGTAAAGATCATAGCGCTGTCGTACGGAACATTCAGCCATTTGTGAAAGTCCACCGTTATGCTGTCAGCATGTTCCCAACCAGCAAGCAGGTGACGGTAGGCGGGGCTGCAGGCGGCAAATCCACCGAAGGCGGCATCGATATGAACCCAGCAATGATGCCTGCTCCGGATACGGGCCAACTCTTCCAGGTCGTCAAAGTCAACACTGTTGACGGTGCCACCGCTGGCAATGATGATAAAAGGTGTACCGTTAGTGGGAATGATATCGTTCAACACCTGCATATCCATGGCTTCCCTGCCGGGCAGGCAGGGCACTTCCCGGAGGTTGCTGCTGCCCATTCCCAGCATAGACAGGGCCTTGATACTACTGCTGTGCGGGGTGGCAGCAAACACGGGGATGCTTTCCTGCAATCCTTCCCGGGCAATATCGATTCCGCGCCTGCGGCCATACCATTGCCGGGCCACCGCCATACCGGTAAAGTTTGACATCGTTGCGCCGCTGACACAAGCACCCATAAAATCGTCGGGAAGTCCCAAAAGGTCCAGTAGCAGTTGCACCGTTTGTATTTCCAGCAGCGCGGAGCAATCTCCTGCACCGGTGGTATGCTGCGTGTTCTGATCAAAGACCGATGTCAGCCAGTCGCCCGCTAAGGCAGCCGGAGTAGTGCCTCCCGTTACAAATCCCCAATAGCGTGGCCCGGCGGAGGCCACTATCAAAGGCAGGAATTGTTTTTGGAACAGCTCCTGTACCGCCATAGCGCCATAACCTGTTTCCGGCAATGGCAGCCAGTCCGGCTTCGGAGCCGTTATGGCAGTTGCCCTGTCCTTCAATCCCATCAGGAATTCATTGGCAAGACCCAGGGTCTTTTCCAGTATGGAGGGCAGTTCCGGAAGGTCGGTAGCTGCTGTTACTACATGTTTGCTATGCTCCACGTTGTATTTCTATTTACCCGGTGATCAAACAAGTTCAATAAAATTCCGAAGGATCTTTTCCCCTACCTGTGCGGATTTTTCAGGATGGAACTGTACTCCGTAAAAATTATCACGGTGTAATGCAGAACTGTAGGTCAGCACATAATCCGTTTGGGCAATGGTATGTTGCCCCAACGCAGCATAATAACTATGCACGAAATAACAGTAGCTCTGTTCCGGAATGCCTTTGAACAAGGCAGACTTCAAACCATAGATATTGTTCCACCCGATCTGTGGCACTTTGGGTAAAAGTACCGGCACCGCAACGGATGCACCAGGTTCGGAACCAGTAGCTCCGGATGGGGACGGCCGGAACAATTTCACCTGCTCTTCAAAAATACCGAGACAGGTAGTATCATTCTCTTCGGAATAGGCACACATCAACTGCATGCCCAGGCAAATTCCCAGCACCGGCTGCCGGAGATCGCGTAGTACCCGGTCTAACCCTCTCTCCTGCAGATACCGCATTGCACTGCTGGCTTCACCAACACCTGGAAAGATCACTTTGGAGGCAGTCCGGATCTCATCGTGATCATCGGAAACCACAGCCGTTACACCAATCCTTTCCAATGCATAGAGTACACTTTGAATATTGCCTGCATTATATTTTACAATAACGATTGACATATTTTTCATTTGCGTTCTTCAGGACAAAATGGCTTGCAGAAAATCAGCGGTGCTTTGTTTGATATCCGTTGAACCTTCCAAAGCCCTGATATAGGCGGAACCGATTATGGCCCCGTTGGAATACCTGCAGGCAGCATCAAAGCTCTGTTTATCGCGAATGCCGAATCCCACCAATACCGGGTTCTTTAACTGGCTGGATTGCAGTCTCTGCAGGTAGGCATCCACACCAGACATATCCTTTTCGTTACCCGTGGTGGAGGATGAAGATACTGCATAGAGGAATCCGCTGCTGAGCTGGTCCAGTTTCCGGATACGTTCCGGCGATGTTTCCGGGGTTACCAGGAATATAAAATCCAGGCCGTATTGGTGGATGACAGGTCCATATTCCGTTTCGAATTCATACTCCGGAAGATCCGGCAATATCAGTCCGTCTACCCCTGCCGCGGCGGCATCCGCACAAAATCGTTCGAAGCCATATTGCAGTACCGGGTTCATATACCCCATGAGTATAACGGGAATGCTTATCCTGTCTTTCAATTCCCTTAACTGCTGTAACAATGTTGCGATGGTCATTCCGTTGGCAAGCGCCACCATGCTGCTTTGCTGGATCACCGGCCCATCAGCCAGGGGATCGCTGTAGGGCATACCTATTTCTACCAGGTCGGCACCATTTTGCTGCAGTGCGCTGATCACCTCACCGATACTATCCAGGTTTGGATAACCGGCCGTACAATAAACATTCAGGACACGTTCTTTCTTATTCAAAAACAATTCGCGGATCTTGCTCATGATTCAACTGATTTTATCGTTCATTTTCCCATCATTTCCAATTGCTTCATATAGGTTGCCAGGTCTTTATCACCCCTGCCGCTGAGGCAGAGTACCACGGTATCGTCTGCTTTCAGTTCCAGCTGCCGGAGGGCTGCAAAAGCATGTGCTGTTTCCAGGGCTGGGATGATACCTTCCAGGCGGGCTACTTCAAATGCGGCCCGCAGGGCATCTTCGTCGGTTACGTTCAGGAACTTACCCCTGCCGCTCACAAAAAGGTTCGCATGAAGGGGGCCGATGCCTGGATAATCCAGTCCCGCTGAAATGCTGTGCGGCTCCACCACCTGGCCATCTTCTGTTTGCATCAGCAGGCTTTTACTACCGTGCAGGATACCGGGTGTGCCTTTGGCTGTGGTAGCTGCGGTCATGCCACTGTTTACACCCAATCCTGCTGCCTCCACCGCCACCAGCTGAACCGATAATTCATCGAGGTAATGAAAAAATGCACCCGCCGCGTTGCTGCCCCCACCTACACAGGCCACCACATGGCTGGGAAGTTCGGTACCGGTTTTCTCTCTTAGCTGCCAGCGGACCTCTTCACTGATCACACTCTGGAAACGCGCAACCATATCGGGATAAGGGTGCGGTCCTACCACACTGCCGATGATATAATGTGTATCCGAGGGATGGTTGATCCAATCCCGGATGGCTTCATTGGTAGCATCTTTCAGCGTTTTGCTGCCGCTGGTGGCGGGCACCACCTTAGCGCCCAGCATCCGCATCCTCGCAACATTGGGCGCCTGGCGTTCAATATCTTTTTCACCCATGTAAACAATGCATTCCATTCCTTTCAGTGCACATACCGTAGCGGTGGCCACGCCGTGCTGGCCTGCACCGGTTTCAGCAATGATGCGTGTCTTGCCGAGTTCCCGGGCCAGCAGGATCTGGCCGATGGTATTATTGATTTTGTGCGCGCCCGTATGGCAAAGGTCTTCGCGCTTCAGGAATATTCGCGTTCCTAAAGATTCACTTAACCGGTTGGCATAATACAGCGGCGTTGGTCTTCCCACATAATCCTGCAGCAGGTCCCGGAACTGTTTTACAAATGCCGGCGACTCCATTATCTGCCGGTAACGCTGCTGCAGTTCTTCTACATTGGGATGCAGCATCTCCGGGATATAGGCCCCACCGAAGGATCCATAATAGCCGTGTTCGGTAGGACGCTGGTAGGTCAGTTCCTCTGTCATATCAATTCTTGTTTTACTTGTTCTGAATTCCGGCAGTATCCGTCCGGTTAACCTCCCGGATGAAACTGCCTACTTTTTCCATATCCTTTACTCCCGGACTGGTTTCAAAGCGACTGTTAATGTCCAGCGCGAACAGGCTTTTGGCACCGGGCTTCTGTGCAAAGTCGCGAATGGCCGCTTCATCACCGGGTTCTATCCCGCCGCTGAGGAAATAGGGCCTTCCCACCTGCACATCACTCAGGATGTTCCAGTCAAATTTCTTGCCTGTTCCTCCATATCCTGCGCCCATGGTATCAAAAAGAAACATATCGCAGGCATCCTGGTAGGGGCGGGTCATCCATTCGATGCTATCGTTATCGCTTAACCGAAACGCTTTCACCACCGAAACGTAATCCGCGATCTTCTCGCAATACCGGGGATTCTCATCTCCGTGTAATTGAACCATATGCAGCCTGCATTCATCCACCATCTGCAACACTTCATCCACTCCTGCATTCACAAACACTCCCACTTTATTGATCTTGTTTTCCTTTCTCAGGTCAGTGGTCGTCATGTACCGAAGCACGTAACGGGGACTGCGGGGGTAAAAAATAAACCCGGCAAAACTGGCTCCCAGATGCTCCAGTTCTTCCACCTGTTTCAGTTGGGTCATGCCGCAAACTTTTACTCTCATACTGTTGTCTCATTTTAAGTGTCAGGATCCGGCAGCAATCGTTATTCGGATTATCACGGTCATTGTCAGCTGACCGGGATATCAAACGGAGCGCAGGGCGTCAGGAAATTCACGGAAGGCTTTTACCGGGTCGTCCGACTTCATAAAATGCTCACCGATCAGGAACCCCCGAAAGCCGTGGTCGCGGAACAGGCGGACATTCTCAATGTTGTCGATCCCGCTTTCCGCTACTTTAATACAATGTTCCGGTAGTTTGGAGGCCATGGCAAGGCTTCGTTCAATATCCACGGTAAAGGTCTTTAAATTCCGGTTATTGATACCAACAATGGGCGTGTATTCGCAAACATGCTCCAGTTCCGACTCATCGTGCAATTCCAGTAATACTTCGAGGCCCAGGTCCTGCGCGGTTTTTGCCAGCAGCCGCACCTCTTCTGCACTAAGGCATGCAGCGATCAGGAGAATCACATCCGCACCCATGGAACGGGATTCTTCCAGTTGGTAGGCATCGATAATAAAATCTTTGCGGAGGATGGGGATTTCATTCACTCTTGCGGCCAGCAGGTCAGCCGTTGATCCGCCAAAGAATTTTTCATCGGTGAGCACAGAAAGTGCCGACGCCCCGTTGGCGGCATAAGAAGTGGTAACCTCGGTTACATCAGCAGTTCCGTTGATCAGTCCCTTGGACGGGGATCGTCTTTTGAATTCAGCAATGATGCCCGTCCGGTTCTTGTCCAGCAGGAATTCTTTCAGCGATAATCTGTTTCGATGGTAGCCTTCTGTTTGCCGGAGGGCTTCCAGTGGAAATTGTTTTTTGCGTGCTTCAACTTCACTTCTTTTTTCTGCTATTATGGTATCCAGGATATTCATGGGAGGGTAAGTATTATTCGGGGTTATTGCATATCCACCAGGAGTTTCAGGCAATTGCGTGCCTTGCCGCTTTCCAGGCTTTCTACTGCCGCTGCATAAGCGGAATCGTAATCTTTGTAGTTCCGGGTACTGAATAGTGCCATAGCTGCATTTGCCAGCACCACCGCATTTTGGGCCCAGGTTCCTTTGCCGTCCAGGATGCGCAGGAATATCTTAGCTGCTTCCTCCACGGTGTTTCCGCCAAATATGTCGCTGGGTTGTACCATTCGTTTTCCCAATTGCTCGGGGGTAAACAACATTTCCCCTTCATTGGTGATGACCCTGGTATCGGTGGTGAGAGATATCTCATCGTATCCGTCAAGGCTGTGGATGATGGTGAATTGCCCGCCGGTCTGCTGCAACAGGTAATTATAGATGCGGGCCATTTCCAGGTTGTATACGCCCACCAGCTGGTAGGCAGGATTGGCGGGATTGACCATGGGGCCGAGCATGTTGAAAAAGGTCCGCATGCCCAGGTTTTTTCGGATGGCACCCACCATTTTCAAGGCCGGGTGAAACAGTGGGGCATGGAGGAAACAAATATGGGCGGAATCGATTTCGCGTCGAAGGGAAGCTGTATCATTCTTGAACCGGTACCCCAGGTTTTCCATGACGTTAGATGCGCCGCTGATGGTAGATGCGCCGTAGTTGCCGTGTTTCGCCACTTTTTGTCCAGCCCCCGCCACAATGAAGCAGGCAAGGGTGGATATGTTGAAGGTATTTTTTCCGTCGCCACCGGTTCCCACGATATCCAGCACCTTATCGCCGTTGAGGTCCACCGGTACGCAAAGTTCCAGTAATGCATCCCGGAAGCCCTGCAGTTCCTCGATGGTCACGCTTCGCATAAGGAAAACCGTCATGAATGCGGTGATCTCGTGCTCGTTGTAAAGGCCTTTGCCGATATTGACCAGTGCCTCTTTGGCCATTTGCCTGGTCAGGGTCTTATGTTCGAATAAATATTGTAATAGTTTTTTCATGGTAACAGTGGGCTGTTTTATTTTCCTAACCAGTTCCTTAATATGGTTTCACCGTCGGGGGTCAGCACGCTTTCGGGGTGGAACTGAACTCCCTGTACATCGTATTTCCGGTGCCGCAGGGCCATGATCTGCCCTCCCGCGTCCCTGGCCGTGATTTCCAGCTCGGGAGGAAAGGCTTCTTCGCTCACCACCCAGGAATGGTAACGTCCCACTTCGATGGTTGCGGGGAGACCGCGGAAAACATCATTCGGAGCCAGGGTGCGATCCATCTGCAGGTATGCGGGGGTGGCTACTCCATGGTAAACTTCTTGCAGGTTCACCAGTTTGCCGCCAAAGGCCTGGCCGATGGCCTGGTGGCCGAGGCATACCCCCAGGATGGGTTTGGAAGCTGCATACATTTTGATCAGGGGCAACAGCAGTCCGGCTTCTTCCGGAATACCGGGTCCCGGAGACAGCAGGATCTTGTCAAAACGTCCAATTTCTTCCAGGGCTATCTGGTCGTTGCGGTGCACTTCCACTTTTTCCCCCAGGATCTTTTCTACCAGGTGTACCAGGTTATAGGTAAAGGAATCGTAATTATCAAAAACAAGGATCTTCATAAACGAATGTTGTCTGGATGATGGTTGGTAACGAGTAACATTAAACGATTTCCCGTGCCAGTACCAGTGCCTTTTTTAAGGCACCGAGTTTATTATTGACTTCCTGCAGTTCACTCGTCGGTTGGCTGGCAGCAACCACCCCCGCCCCTGCCTGGTAGGTAAGGGTGTTTTTGCGGCTCAGGAAAGTACGGATCATGATGGCGTGGTTACAGCTTCCGTTGAAACCCATAAATCCAAGGGCACCCCCGTAATAACTGCGGGCAGTGGGCTCCAGCTGGTCAATGAGTTGCATGGCCCGGATCTTTGGCGCCCCGCTGAGTGTACCTGCGGGAAAGGTCTTTGCCAGCAGCAGGAAGGGATTGGTACCGGGAGGCACTTTACCGCTTACTTCGCTTACCAGGTGAATGACGTGCGAAAAATATTGCACCTGGCGGTAATGATCCACGGTAACATTATCACAGAGGCGGCTCAGGTCATTGCGTGCCAGGTCAACCAGCATCACG